>NZ_NCVC01000010.1:0-116300 GCF_002096735.1 Streptococcus mitis
ACGAATTAAGGTAAAACTAAAAGGACTTAGCCCTGTACAATACAGAACTAAATCCTTTGCTTAAATTAATTGTCTAACTTTTTGGGGTCAGTACATTTTGAACTGGTTCCTTTTTTTATTTTCAAAATCTTGATTTAGGCTTTTTCACGAATGACCAAAACACCATCTTCCATGTCAGCTTCTAGGTGTTTAGCATCAAGGTTATCCAAGTGGAAGTCTGTGACTTTGTCACGGATTTGTTGTTCAACCACACGACGGAGTGGACGAACACCCATGATTTCATCGTAGCCTTCCTCAGTCATGTATTCTTTAGCAGCTTCGCTCACTGCCAAGTCAATGTCTTTCTTAGAAAGCGTCTTGTTAACTTCAACCAACATAAGGTCTACAATCTTAGAAAGATCTTCTTTGCTCAAGTGTGAGAATTCGATGACAGCATTGAAACGGTTAAGGAATTCTGGACGGAAGTAAGGTTTCAAACGATCCATCAATTCTGGTTTATCAGCATCTTCTGTCAAGTTAGCTTCGTAACCAAAGCCTGCGTTTGAAGTTGCGATTATCACCGTATTCTTGAAGTTGACAGTGTTACCTTGACCATCTGTCAAACGACCATCATCCAAAACTTGAAGGAGAAGGGTGATGACTTGAGGGTCAGCCTTTTCAATTTCGTCGAGAAGGACGATTGAGTATGGATTGCGACGGACGCGTTCTGTCAAGGTATTGTTGTTGTCATCGTAACCAACATAACCTGCAGTTGTACCAATTAGCTTAGAAACGGCTGTGCGGTCACTGTATTCAGACATATCCAAACGAATGATTGCGTCCTTGGTTCCAAACATATCTAGCGCCAATTGTTTAGCAAGTTCAGTCTTACCAACCCCAGTTGGACCTACAAAGAGGAAGCTACCGATTGGGCGATTGCCTTCATCGAAACCAGCACGGTTACGACGGATGGCACGAGCTACAGCTTCAACGGCCTTATCTTGACCAATAACTTTCGTCTGCAAACGATGACCCATATCTTTCAAACGTTCGATGTCCGTAGCCCCCATTTGAGATACTGGAATACCCGTCATACGTTCTACAGATTCAGCCACATCGTTGACACTTGCAGTCACTTTCATATCTTCTGTATGGTTTTCGATTTTCTTTTCCAATTCTGCAATGCGTGTTTTATAGTTTAGAGCTGCTTCAAAATCTTCTGCCTCAACTGCTTTTTCTTGCTTGTCTTTTTCTGCCTCAATTTCACGTTCAACAGCATGAACATCTGTTACTGGATGCTGAGCTGCCAAGTGAGCCGCCGTAACATCGACAAGGTCGATAGCTTTATCTGGCAAGCTACGTTGTGGAATATATTGAACAGAGTAATCAACGGCAGCTTTTAAGACTTCATCTGGCAAAATAACATTGTGGTGTTGTTGATAAAGATCTCGAATACCTTGAAGAATCTTGAAAGTATCTTCAGCAGATGGAGCATTAACCTTCACTTCGTTGAAACGACGAGCAAGGGCTGCATTTTTCAAGATAGTATTACGGTATTCATCTTGAGTAGTTGCGCCAATCACTGTCAATTCTCCACGTGAAAGAGCTGGTTTCAAGATATCAGCAAGACCTTTAGACCCTTGACCATCACCTGTGCTACCAGCACCAAGAATTTGGTGAATTTCGTCGAAGAAAAGGATAATATTTCCAGCTTCTTTGACTTCGTTTACCAAGTTTTGAATGTTTTCTTCAAAACTACCGCGGTATTGAGTCCCAGCCTCAAGTCCTGAGATATCAATGGAAATAATTTCCTTATTCTTAATAGCAGCTGGAACATCACCATTCACAATAGCTTGTGCTAAGCCTTCGACAACTGCTGTCTTACCAACACCTGCGTCTCCTACTAAAACAGGATTATTCTTGGTACGGCGTGAAAGGATTTCAGATGTTTCTTGAATTTCCTTGTTTCGTCCGATGACAGGATCCAACTTGCCCTCACGCGCTTCTGCAGTCAAGTTTCGACCCAGTTTAGCAAGGACACCATCTTGTTTCATACCTGAAGACTGTTGTTTCATTTGTCCATCAGTTTCTGCATTTCCTGGCAATTGACCAGTTGCACGATAGTGAGCAAATTCCTCAGGTGTGACTTCACGTCCATTAATCAAGTAACGGCGATTTTCAGAACTATATCCTCGCATACCACCCATCAATTGGTTAAATAAATCATCCATGTTGTTAAAATTATTAAAGTTGTTGTTCATATTCTTTACCTCTTTTTATTTACTTAGTTATGATTACTGATATTGACTATCTTTGACCTTTATCTTAAAAAATTTAGACTAGCTAGATTGCTACTCTACGTACTATTTCTGGTTTTTCTTTTTCAAGCAGGAGTAGACTATCTTTACTTCTAAAGATTTCTAGATTAAACATAGACCCCACCTCTTTCTATTTTACTTTAAATAAGTGTTCTAGTAAGGCTTTCATTTACCTTACGTTCATAATATACTACATTAGTCAAAAAAGGTCAAGGAATTTGACTTTAATTGACCAATATTTTTTAAAAAGCAAAAACACCCTGAAACATCAGGGTGCCATTCTTACATCAAATACAAAATTGCTAGGGTCAGGAGACTTGCTAGAAGCCCCACTCCCCAAAAGAAGAAGTCAACCTTCCACTCGCTCCAAGGATTTCCTTTACCAGACAATCCTCCAAGTTCAAAATGGTGATGCACAGGCGTCATACGGAAAATACGTTTTCCACCAGTCATTTTGAAATAGCCGACTTGCATCATGACCGAAGTTGTTTCAAAGACATAAATAATTCCGATAATCAAGAGAGTCCATTCTTGGTGGAGAGCCATTGAAATAGCTGCCAGCATTCCACCGAGAGCCAAACTTCCCACATCTCCCATAAAGACCTTAGCAGGCTTATGGTTAAAGACAAAGAAACCAAGCAAACCACCAATCATGGCAAGAATCACTAGAAGGATATCCATCTGACCTTGCACATAGGCAATAACTCCATAGGCAGACAAACTAATCACAACGGAAATGCTAGCTAAACCGTCAATACCGTCTGTCAAGTTTACTGCGTTTGAAAAACCGACTAGCCAGAAAAGAGCGAAGACAATATAGAAAATCCCTAGATGCACTTGGTAGCCAAAGACAGAAAGCATATCGCCACCACGCTCATAGAAAAGGTAGAAAATGACACCACCTAGAAGCTGAAGAGCCAATTTCTGTTTGGGATTAAGGCCCTCATTGATTTTACGGAAGACCTTGAGGAAGTCATCTAAAAATCCGATTAAACCATAGAGAACCAAGATAAATAAAATCATACCAACATTATTGCTGAGTTGATTACTAAATAGGGCGAAAAAGAAAGCAACTAAAACAGAAGCAATTAAGAAAACCAAACCTCCCATTGTAGGAGTCCCAGCTTTTGCCTGGTGCTGTTTGACATCCTCATGCATCTGCTGGCCTGTAATTTGCGCCTTTCTATAAAATTGGATAAAGGCCGGAATTCCTACTAAAGTTAGTAAAAATGTCACAATTCCAGCACTGATAGAAATAAACATATTAGTCTCCTAAAGTTAATTTAATTTTTTTAATGTTTTTGATAGCTGTATTAGTCCGAACATCCTGCTTCTGAACGACGGAACCTGAACCTTCAAATTCCAGCTCGATATCCAACCATTTAGCAAAGGCCTCAGCAGTCTCTTTTTTCCAGCCATACATGTCTGGAATTTCTTCTACCTTATCCGATAAAAGGATAACTTGTTGGTTTGGTGCAAGATTGGTCCCTTCTTCTACAGATGATTCTTTAATCTTTGTTCCAGTACCTACAACGATTGGTTGCACAATATTTCGGCGTAAGGCTTCCGCCAAATCACCAGGTGAAATATCCTTGATGCTAGGCATTGCATAAGAAGACTCTGTCGTCACTTGATCTAAATTCTTAGCAGGAGATTGAAGATTGAGAGATTCTTTCATAGCTGAAGCTCTTTCAAGAATTGGGTTGGCAAATTCTCCCAACTGGATACCTGAATAATGTTCAGGCTGTTGAACCGTTACATACAAGATAAAATCAGGATTTTCAGCAGGGTTCATAGCCACAACCGAGAAAATGTAGTTGGTAGAACCAACCAAGTAGCCTCCATTTTTCTCGTCAGCGATTTGGGCTGTACCAGACTTGAGGGCTACATTTTGACCTGGAACATTGACAGTTGCTTTTCCTGTACTATGATTGTACATAGTTCCATATCTAGGATCTGTTCCTACCAAGACCATGTGAGTACGAGTTTGGCTAGCTGCATCTTTCGAAACGGGATTTCCTACGATTTCTTTTTGAGATTTACGAACGGTTTGATCATTTGGATCATACAAGGCCGTAATAAATTTAGGCTCCAACATAACCCCATCATTGGCAATGGCTGTAAAAGCACGTAGCATCTGGGTCTGCGTTACAGAAATCCCCTGACCAAATGCACTCATGGCAATATTAACAATATTATCTGCAGGCAATTGACCTGAATACTCATCAGTCAGACCAAAACGCGTCGGAACCCCAAACTTAAAGCGGTTTAGATAATCCAACCAAGTAGCATCTCCCATTTTTTGTTCAAGTAGACTCATTCCAACATTACTGGAGTGAGCGAAACCTTGTAAGAAAGTCATCATCCCACCAGTCGTCAAACCATCATTAACATCCCAATCTCGAATTGTCGCATCCGCTATTTTTAATTCACTACTATTGAAGTATTCTCCACCTGGGAAGGTATTGTTATCAATAGAAGCTGCTAGCGTCATGACCTTCAGGGCTGATCCTGGTTCGTAATTACTTTGATAAAGAATATCACGCCAAACAAAGTCTTTGGTGATACCATCCTTAGTATCTGCATTAAAGGTAGGTCGTTGGGTGGTAGCAAGGATTTCACCGGTCTTTGCACTGACCAAGGTCGCGGTCATATACTTACCTTTTACTTTTTCTAGAAAGGCATCCATCTGAGTTTCCATGAAAGATTGGAGCGGGCTAGACAATGTTGTATAAACATCCTTGCCATCCACAGTTTGTTGCGACACCTGTTCTGTTCCTGGTACGATATTTCCTACACGGTCTTTTTCATAGGTAATAATACCGTCTGTCCCAGCAAGAATGGTATTTAACGAACTCTCCAGACCAAAAGTTCCTAATAAACTCTTACTGCCGTCCTCATTTTCATGAAGTTGGGCTAACCCAATAAAACTAGAAGCAAATTGTCCATTTGGGTAGCTTCTGTTAGGGCTAGTTGTAAAGTCTATTCCTTCCACACTAGCATCTTTCAAATCTTTTTTAATAGCCATCATATTGGCATAGGTAATCCCATTTCCTTTTGCACCAAAGGAAACCTGGGTCAGATTTGGTTGAGCCAATTGCTCTTTCACATAAGCTTCATCCATATCCAAATACTTATGGAAGACTTCAGCTACCTTATTAAACTGCGAATCCTCTACATAAAGAATTTTACCCGTTGCTGACTTGTATTTTTTATCAATAACAGCATAGACGTTATAAGAGGTCGCATCTTCAGCAATAGGCACTCCATTTCGGTCATAGATAGTCCCACGTTTGGCAGGAACTGTTCGGGTTGTTTGGTGAACCTTTTTAGCCTCTTTTACCAAGTCAGTACCAAATATATTACCTTTTGCGATAATATAAGCAAAATTGGCCAAAAAGAGGCCGAAAAGGGCAACAGCTAAAAAGCTGAGGTACTTGCCAACTATCCTACGGTTTTTTGCTGGAGACTTACGATTTTTTATCGCAAATCGGGTTATTTTTTCTGTCCATTTCATATCTTACTCCGCTGTTCGGATATTTTCATTATTCAATTTCAAATCTTTTTTATCTGCAATTTCTTTCAAGCGCTCGGAACGAATCAATTCATTCACTTCCTGCTTGGCATCGTCCAGCTCTGTCTTCTTCTCCTCTATCTGCGCATTGATTTTTGTCAAATCACTTTGCACTTGCAAGAGTCGTGTCTGCATAAAGATAATGCTCACTGCTAAAACGAGTGCCGTAAAAGCAATCGAAAGATAAAATGCCTTCTCTACACGTGAGAATTTTTTTATACGATTCTGCAAGAATTGACTGGTTGTTTCTTTCTTATCTACCATTTTTTCCTCTTACTTGTGAATTTTTCTTGCCACGCGCAACTTAGCTGAGTGCGAGCGGTTATTGGCTTCTAATTCTTCTGCACTTGGCAAGATTGGCTTACGGGATACCAATTCCATCTTGGGCTTGAGATCATCTGGGATGAAAGGCAAACCTTTGGGAACTTCCACTGTTGAAGCTTCCTTGAACAATTGCTTGGTCAAGCGGTCTTCTAAGGAATGAAAGGTAATCACTGAGATTCTACCATCTAGAGCCAACATCTCCATAGCCTGCTGGATGGATTCATCTGCCGCTCCCAGTTCATCATTGACTTCAATTCGAATAGCCTGGAAAATCTGCTTGGCAGGATGGCCCTTCTTCTTGAGCTCCTTGGCAGGTTTGGCCGACTTGATAATTTCTGCTAACTCAGTCGTTGTCTCGATTGGCTTGACTTCACGTGCTTGTTCAATCTTACGGGCAATCTGTTTAGAGAATTTATCCTCACCATATTTGAAGAAAATTCGAACCAAGTCATGATAGTCATAGTGGTTCACCACCTCATAGGCTGTCAGACTAGCATCCTGATTCATGCGCATGTCTAGTGGCGCATCCTTTTTATAAGAAAAACCACGCTCACGCTGGTCCAATTGAGGACTAGACACTCCCAAGTCATAACAAATTCCATCAATTTCCTGAACACCAGCTTCGCGCAAACGTGCCTGTAAATGACGGAAATTATCCTTGATAAAGGTTACCATCCCTTTTTCGATATAGGGTGCCAAACGTTTTTGCGCATTGTCAATGGCATTCTGGTCCTGGTCAAAGGCATAGAGATGGCCTTTTTCACTTAATTTACTTAATAAATATTCGCTATGGCCTGCTCCACCCAAAGTCGCATCAACGTAGATACCGTCAGGCTTTACGTCGAGCATATCAATCGTTTCATGAAGTAAGACCGTTACATGATGAAATTCTTTTGTCATATCCTATCTATTTTACCATAAATCCGACCAGCTTGCACTAGTCAGACAAATAGGGCAAAAACAAGTAAGATTTCTTTAAGAAATATGTCAAATATGCTTGACATCTATTTCTTAGAAGAATATAATATAGTCAAATATATACGACACAAATCAGAAAGGAGAACAAATGAATCGTGTGAAAGAATTTCGCAAGGAACTGGGCATTTCCCAGCTCGAACTCGCCAAGGATATCGGCGTCTCGAGACAGACCATCAACATGATTGAAAACGACAAGTATAATCCAACTCTGGAACTCTGTCTCAATCTCGCCCGAAGCCTCCAAACTGACCTCAACAGTCTCTTTTGGGAGGATGATTTTTAAAAAAGGAGCCAACTCATGAAAAAAGAAACCTTCACTGAAAAACTGATCAAACGCACATACGGTATTTCTGGTCCCCTTGACGAATACAAACGGCATGAGGCCGATCGTATTGGGAACCAAGTCTTTATCATCCTCTTTTATCTGATGATTTTCGGAAATCTTATTCCACTCGTTCTTGCCTATAAATATCCTCAACTAGTAGCTCTAGTCTATCCTCCTCTGATTTTAGTGATTGCCCTCATCGCTGCTGGCTATGTCACCTACCAAATGAAAAAAACAGGGATTACAGCTATTGATCCAGATATGCTGAATGAGAAAGAAAGCAAGCAACTATACTACCCAGGTCTTAAAGCAGGTTTGTTCTTTGGTCTATGGATGTTTTTTATAACTCCTCTTCTCAGTATACTCATAGGTGAAAGTCCGGACTATTTTAATTCTCTTCTTACTATAAGAAATGGTGTATCAAGCATTCTCGGTTCTATCTTCTTCGGAGCAAGCATACAGTTCCTCATCTCCCGTCGCATTGCAAAAGCTAAGAAAGATCAAGATGAGGATTAGGAGGTACCCTATGAAATCACTAGTAACTTTACTTACCTATCATCTTTTGTTCAGTTCTCTGCTCATCTTCATCATCGTTTCAGGGAACTTGCCAATCTACGATATAGTCCTCCTTCCAGTCTTTGTTCCAGCACTCAACAAAGGATTGACTTATCTAAAGATAGATTCCCAAAAAACGCGCATACTCAACCTAGCACTATGCTTTATGATTCTATCCTTTCTATCCTTACCACAGCTGACGCTCATTTCAAGCAATTGGAAATATTATATACTGCTAACTATCGCCATCCTTTCTTCTATTACTTATCTTTATTATCTCTATCAATTCGTAAAAGAAACAAAATAACATCGTTCATTTAGGAGAAATCACCCATGAAAAAAGAAGACTTAACAACTCGCTTACTTCGAAATTTCTTTCATATCCAAGGGCCTTTTGATGAATGCCGTCAAGAGGTTATCTACAAGGCTTGCGCCCGTTCCATGATCCAAATCTTTTACTCTTCCTTCATTCTCTTCCTATTCTATATTTTGTTCGGAAGCTTTATAGAAATTGTTCGAAATGTTATGCCCTACATCTATTTTGGACTCATTTTGTTCATGAGTATAAAAGCTCAAAAAGCCGTCCAAGAGCTTCATCTTGAAAAGGATGACAAATCAGAAATCATTCTCAAAACCTACAGCAAAGCTCAAATCAAATTCCGAAGCTGGATTGTGTTTATCGGTATTCAGATTGGCTTCTTTACCTTACTCATCTTTCATAAAGTCTTCGTTCAACAGATGTCCCTTTCAGATTTTGGAAAGTTGCTCATGCAATTCGATAAAAGTATTCCTTTCCTGATGTATAGCCTGATTATCGGAAGCATTTTTGGAACCCTGACCTACGGATTTCTATCACTACAGGAGGAGAAAACTCCTAAAAATACCAAACAGAAGGAGAAAAGCAAGCAATGACTTCACTATACGATTTTTCAGTCTTGAACCAAGACCATCAAGAAACTCCACTAGAGACCTATCGTGGTAAGGTTCTCTTGGTTGTCAACACTGCTACTGGATGTGGTTTAACGCCCCAGTACCAAGGACTTCAAGAACTCTATGATCGCTATCAAGAACAAGGTTTTGAGATTTTAGACTTTCCTTGCAATCAGTTTATGGGACAAGCACCAGGCGGCGCAGAGGAAATCAACGCCTTCTGTAGCCTACATTATCAAACCACCTTCCCACGTTTTGCCAAGATCAAGGTCAACGGTAAGGAAGCAGACCCTCTCTATGTTTGGTTGAAAGAACAAAAATCTGGCCCACTGGGAAAACGAGTCGAATGGAATTTCGCTAAGTTTCTCATTGGTCGTGATGGGCAGGTCTTTGAACGCTTCTCTTCAAAAACAGACCCAAAACAAATTGAAGAGGCGATACAAAAACTACTATAATTTCACAATCTCACTATTATTAGTTCTCCTTTAGCCTAAGAATAGTGGGATTTTTTGATGGGCTTTGACTTGAATAGAAAAACACCCCATGATATGAGCCATGAAGTGTTGTAAAAATGATACATTTACAGCAGACTCCCCTCTACTGACTACTATTTTTAACCCCAGCATATACATAGGTCCTATTTCTAGGACACGCTTTTTCCGTTACCACCCTAAAATAAAAGCTATGCTCCCGCCCATCCTTGGCATTTTCCTTGTTTAAGACAAAGTAGTTTTTCTGATTCATCGCCATGGTTCGTAGGATGTCATCAATCAAAAAAGTCAAGGGTACGTTCATGGCAGAATATTTTTGAAAATCCTCTTCAAAACGAATATAGTCATCTGAAAAATAATCCATCTGCAGTTTGTTTTCATACAGCTCTTTTCTAGTCATAAACTCCCTCCTCCCACAGTCGAATTTCTAGGATATCTGCAACCTCTATCAACCTATATCCCTCGTTTGTCCTAATAGATAGAGTCTGATGTGATAACTCTCTCACCACACCGATGATAGTCGCCTTCTGCTTCTTTTCCTTGACCACAAAACTCCCCTTAAGTTGGCCAACATAAAGCTGAGAAAGCAAGTGCAACTTCTCATCTGGAGTCAAATCCGTCGAAAAATCAACACGGCTTTTTTCTTCACTGAGCGAACTGGTGTGTTCTGAAAGGTAAAATCCCATCCACTTCTGCATACCTGGATCTTGATAATATCGCGCGGATTGAAAAGGTAAATAAGAACGATCAATCATTGTAATCCATCTAATCCTCCAGCAGAATGTCCCCCAATCAGCTTGCTTCTGGCAAGACTCCTAGAGGCTTCTTCCAGTGCATTGGCTCTTAAAAGAGAAGTGAAACCAAATTGTTCCCGAATGGAGTCAATGGCCGTCTGGAGCCTTTCTTCTTTTTCTAGCTTGTCAACATCATCAAAGAGAGATATCAAACCAAAGGGCTCGTCTACAAAGCCTGAATAGTTTACACCGACACTTCTGACTGCTCCAGAAGTGTATTTGTTATGAAATAACTTCAAAACATAATTCGTTAAGACAGCTGTATTATTGGTCGGTTCGACCTTCATTTGTGTGTGAATAGACGACCTGACCTCCTGTTTAGAGAAACCGACATAGATAGAGACAAGGGTTGTTTTCTTGCCAGACCTTCTCAATCTAATAGCCACCTGCTCCGCCATTTCTCGAAGAATAATTTCAATATCCCGTAGCTTCACGTAGTCTCTCGGCAAGATTTGAGAATTCCCCAAGCCCTTGGATTTGGCTTTATAAGGCTTATGAACATTGCTCTCATCAATTCCGTTAGCATGAAACCACAAACGAAGACCAGCCTGACCCAGAGCTTTTTTTAGCTGGTCAGGATTGCTGGTTGCCAATTCCTTGATGGAAAAAATCCCCAGAGCATGCAAGCGTTTCTCCATCCGCCTGCCAATTCCCCAAAAGTCGGTCATCTTGGGAATGAACCAGACCTTCTCTTCCACATCCTGGTAAGACCAGTTGGCCCTCATGGTCGGAGTGTGCTTGGCTTCATTATCCAGAGCCAACTTGGCCAGTAAGGGATTGGCATTTGACATACCTACTGTAGAGTAGATCCCTGTCTGCCTCCAAATATCCCTCTGAATACGAGCAGATAGCAAATCCAGCTTGTCTTTGCGAGAGAGACTCTTATCTGGGATGAAATAGTTGAGCGAACTAGTCAGGTCAATAAAGCCCTCATCGATAGAGTAGGGATAAATATCATCTGGACTGCCATAGTTTTGAAAGATTCGCTGAATTTCCATATTGACTGCGATGTACTCATCCATTCTAGGTGGCACAATCAAGGTCACTTGAGCCCAATCTTCGATGTAGCGAACATAGTCCGAGTCAGTCGGTAGCCCTTGCTTTCTAGCATTATAGTAGGAAAATTTGCGGGTCTTGATATCAAAGGGCAAATCATAGGCTCGACCAACATTTGACTTGCCAAAAATCTTCTTAAACAGGGGAGAGGAGGCTAGGATAAGACCAGTTGAATTATCCGCACGACTCATGACACAAAGCGAGGTTTTCAGCGGATGTAAGCCCCTTTTCACGCACTCAACACTGGCATAAAAGGATTTCATATCGACAAATGCAATGTCACTTTTGGGCTCTCTAGAATAATCAAAGTAGCCCATTGGCTAGCCCTCCATCGGCACAAAGTTCCCAACGATAATCCCCACAATCCGAGGATCTTCCTCATAGGAGATGAAAATATCCTTGTATTTAGGATTGATAGAGACCAGACGCAATCCATTCTCCTCTCGATAGACCCGTTTGATATAGGTCTGGTTGTTGCAAACCACTGCATAAACCGCCCCGTCATAGTCAAATCCTGTCTCTCGAATCAGAGCTACTGAACCATTTTGGTATTTAGGTTCCATGGAGTCCCCAGACACCCATGACGCAAAATCATGAGCCAACTCCTCATTAAAGTAAACCGTATCAAAATTCTGATCATCGTAGACCGAAGCCCCAATCCCTGCTGACATGCGTTCATAAACACGGTACTCGTAGAGGCGCTCTGGCATAGCTGTCACTTTGTGGGCTTGCTCCTCTTGAGATAGGTTGCGAGCATAGAGAACAACCTTCTCCTGCCCTTGCTTGGAGAGGCTATGGTAGAGACGGACAATCTCGATCTGAGTAAAATATCCTTTTGGCACTTTTAAAATATTCTCTAGCTGAAACACCTTCTCCTTAGACGGTTCTTTGATTCCACGTTCCCAAGCTGAGTAAGCTTGGAAACTAATCCCAAGTTGCTCTGCAATTTCCTTCTGTGTCAGTTTTAACTCTTTCCTCCGAGCCTTTAATTTTTCTGGCTGATACATACTTCACCTCCTAGTATAGAACCTTATCTTAAATGATTTTCCTTAGAAAAGCTAATCTTTAGTTGAGTCACTTTTAAAACTCAACCAATTTGGTTTAGTTTTATTATATAAAAAAAGTAGACAAATGTCCACTAGGAAAAGCAGAAACATCGTGAGTTTTATACTCAATGAAAATCAAAGAGCAAACTAGGAAACTAGCCGCAGGCTGTACTTGAGTACGGCAAGGCGACGTTGACGCGGTTTGAATTTGATTTTCGAAGAGTATTAATCAAACTAAAAGGACCTAGCCCTATACAATACAGAACTAAATCCTTTGAATAAATAATTGATCTAACTTTTAAAATTCCTACAGAAATTCCAGTTTTTCTCTATTTGATACCAGACATTAGTTTTTCAATACGTGGAACGTAGAAGAGTAAGATAATACCGAATACAATCGTAATTCCTCCAACAATTCCATAGTAAGCCACTTCAGTTTCGCTTGTATAAAATTTTACAATTTGAGCATTGATAGCTTGGGCAGCTGCATTACTCAAGAACCAGATAGACATCATTTGTGCTTGGAAGGATTTTGGTGCTAACTTAGTAGTGACTGATAGACCAATCGGCGAAATCAGCATTTCCCCTACAATCACAATAGCCCAACTCATAATCAACCAGAGAGGACTGACCTTAACATCTGTCCCAAAGAGCATCCCTGGTAACATCATCCACAAGAAGGATAAACCTGCAGCAAATAAACCGTAAGCAAATTTCTTAGCAGAGGATGGTTGCTTTTTACCCATTTTCCCCCACAACCACGCAAAAATCGGCACATAAATCATAATGAAAAGGGGATTGATACTTTGGAAAAAGCTAGATGGAAAATGAATCTGATTCCCAAATACATTAAAGTAAAGTTGAGTTTGATCATCCGCAAATAGAGCGAGAACAACAGAACCCTGTTCCTCAATAGACCAGAAGAGTACTCCAGCGATAAATAGAGGAATGTAGGCAAATACTCGGGATCTCTCAGTGGCAGTTATTTTCTGACTAGATAAAATTTTGAAGAAATAGTAGATTGGAATGATTACCGCAATCACTGTAAAGATATTAACAATCATATCCACGTTAAACTGGTGAGCATAGAGATGTAAAACTGTTACACATTAAAAAATAATAATTAGCAATTAAAGAATAGAAATTGTGTACGAAATGTCTCAATTAGTTTTCATTAGTAAATATCATTTCCAACAAACGCCCTCTCAATTCCTTATCCTGATGATGCAAGATATTCATTAACTCATGAGAATTTTTGGCATTGATGAATTGATTTAATAATCTATCTTTTAATTCATATGGAAGAGAAACCGTCTTTAGTAGTCTAAAAACTTCGTCATTTAGGGATGTTGTTTTATTATCTTTATATTCAAATCCAGCTGTAGCATTCTTATTTGGCAATTCAATGATAGACACATTCGTTCCTTTAAAATGAATTCTATGAATTCTATTGCTTGGAACGATACTAGAATCTCCTTGTAATGTTAACTCTACCATCCCCATTTCCCAGTCGATTGACAATCTTGTTTTATATCTTTGACCATTTTGATCTTCAATCATTTCAAAAGAATGTTGTTTGCCTGGGAATACATACCAATCTACAACTTCAGGTAAATCAACACCCATATCTATCTCAGAACCAACCAAGGGAATGATTGCACCACTTTTTGCAAACACAGGTATCGTCGAAATGTCTCTATAAACACTCAACTTCATACCGCCTGTATATTTTTTATCTGAAAAGAAGTCATACCATTCACCTTCAGGGAACCATACATCCACTTTTGCAGATTGGAATGCCAAATCCATCTTTTCTACAATGGGAGCCACCATCAGTTCTGTTCCAAAAAAGTATTGATTTGGGACATTATAGCTCACATCATTCTCTGGGTAGAAATAATACATTGGACTAATTAATGGGGAACCTTCTTCATGTGTCTTTACATTCATGGTATATAGATAGGGAATCATCTGATGTCTCAAACGAAGGTATTTCTTCATAATCTTAGATGTTGTTTCTGAAAAAAACCAAGGTTCTTTACTATTAAAGGGACTTCTAGAACTATGTAAGCGAGTAATCGGACTAAAAACACCAAACTGTAGCCATCTGGTTTGTAGCTCTTCGTCATAATTCCCCAGCATGTGTCCACCGATATCATGACTCCACCAACTATAACCGATGTTAGATGCTGTCGCTGTAAAATAAGGTTGAAATCTTAAGGAATTCCAACTAATAATAGTATCCCCTGAAAAACCAACAGGGTAGCGATGACTACCAGGCCCTGCATATCTTGATAAAATCAAACCACCTTCTGCATTTTTACAACTATCCTGATAATGATAATGGTTTAAAAGCCATAGTGGATCCAACATGCCTTGTGTCCCTTGTTGCCAGTCAATCCACCAAAAATCTACTCCCTGCTTTTCTAGCTCATAATGAACATCTTTAAAGTAGGCTTCTCTAAAAGAGGGATTAAAAAAATCAAAAATGGCAGGTTCCTCTAATTCTACATTTAACCCCAATCGTTTGGCGACTCGAGGATAAGCTTCTTCATAAGCCCGTATACCATCAGCAGGATGGACATTTAAGGAGAGTTTCAACTTTCTATCATGAAGTTGTTGCAATAACTGCTCTGGATTAGGTATTAAATTTTTATTCCAACTATATCCTGTCCAGCCACTTCCAAAACGAGCTGGAATGTCAGTGATATGCCAATCCATATCTAAAACACCGATAGATAATGGAATTTTCTCTGTTTCAAATCTGTCTATTAAATCCAAGTATTCATCCGACGTATAAGGCCAATACCTACTCCACCAATTGCCTAAAGCATATCTTGGCAACAAAGGGGTTGAACCAGTCAAATGGTAAAAGTCTCTGATTGCTCCTCTATAATCATGCCCATAGGCAAAGAAATACAGGTCAATTTGATTTTCTCTCTCAATATAACCAGACTGTTCATCCCAAATAAATCCTTGAGAATCATCCAATAAAGCTATACCATTTCGGCTAATAATTCCATCTTCTAACGAGATCGCTCCATCTGCCTTATCCAGAGTCCGAGCTGTTCCTTTTAACGTTTCAATAGATTCACCAAAATACCAGCGACTACCATATACGGCAAAATTTCCTTTTAATTCTATAAATAAATTTTCGGCGTTAAATTCTCCTTTATTAAAGTGCAGATGAAAATAGTCCGTCATAATATCTAGTACGTTTGATGTCTCGATACAATCTAACGAAACTTGGCCAAAATCTCTATTATAGATAAGTTGTGTCGTTCTATCCTCAAAACTTCCAGTTTGAGAGTACTCTAACCTTACTAACTTGTCTGTTAATACAGAGATTCGATAAAACTCTCCCTTAAAAATTTTCAATTTGTTTCCCTCCTTTTAGTAAATTTCTTTACCTTATCAAACATTTTATTTGTTATCGTTACATTCATCAATCCGCAAAAAGCAAATCCCCCAAATGTAAATACGTAAATAGCTGTTAAAACTCGTTCTGGACTACTAAAACTCATATACAGTACAGAAATATTAAATAAAACCAACATGATCGCTTGTATTGGATTTAACATACAAATTAATACGCTATTTACAATACTATTTTTTAGATTATCTTTAAATAGACCAATATAGGGAAAAATAACACTCATCAAAAGTATTATAACAAATAAAAAGGGCAACACTAACAATAAACTATACTCTGAAAATAAACTTGAATAGCCCCAAAGACAATAGTTCACATATAAAAGTAATTCTATTAGGAGGATAAACAACCAAATAAAAGTTGATTGTTTAAAATTTTGTCTAAAGATCCGAAAATAATGATAAGCGATATCGGTATCTTTACCTTTTAAAATACGATACCACATTGTCGTAAGAGAAGTTAATGATGCCCCAATTGTAACTATTGGAATACAACTAACAATAAATAGAGTATTTAAAATAATTAAATCTGTCAAAAAAGTTAAAATTCTAACCACTTTTCCATCTAATGAAAATAATTTTTGCATAATATATTCTCCATAAAATCAATCGTCTTAACTCTATATTTTAGAATGTCAGTTGCACAAAAATATTACCTAAATTATTTAAAAAACATTTCCAAATTTCTTTAAAAATTAGAATAAAGGAAGCGAGATAATTGGATGTTATCAGTCTCGCTTCCTGTAATTAGCTAGTCCCTTGTTTATACAACCAAGAGTTCATATAAAGTATTACTCTTTTACTTCTTTTTGGTAACGATTATATGCTTCCTGTTGAATCTTCATAAATTCGTCCAATCCCATATTCTTAAGAGTTTCTTTGTATGAGTCCCATTCTTTTTCTATGCCACCTTCAACTACCCATTTAGATGCTTGTTGTTTGACATAGGATTCAATGCTAACATAGATTGATGATAATTTGTTAAGCTCTTCTTGTGAATAAATCACATTAGGGTAAGCTGGCAACGCAAATTGTTTCAAATCTTGATCCATCTTCAATTTCAATCCATCACCTTGTGTTTGATCGATTTCTACGCGACTATTGATATCATCGCTTACGTATTTAGGACCAAAATCTCGAAGTGAATTAATCCATGCCCATTCATCAGCTGATTTACCATCTTTAGGAGGTAACACTTTAAACTTATCACCATTCTTTTCAGTAGCTATTCCAAATGATCCATAGAAATTCTGAATACTTGCTTCATCTGTATATAATTTATCCAACCATTTCAATAATTTAGCAGGGTTTTTGCTCTTATTTGTAATCAAAATTTCATTTCGACCATAGTTGTAATGATCTGGATCAGAAAAGACATATTGTTTACCATCCATACCTTTTAAAGCAGGTAGAGCAATATATTCACTTGAATGTAAGCCAAACGTTGCATCTGCTGTCCAACCACTAGAAACACCTACTCTAGATACTCCCTTATCCATACGTTTTGCTACACTCATAGAGGTATCTTCTGTAAAGATTTCCGGATCAATCAAACCTTTTTTATAAGATTCGTGCATTGCTGCAATCCCTTGTTTATAACTTTCTTCTGTACGAAGGTAGACTGGTTTTCCATCTTTTACAGACATTTCATATGTATTATCTGCCCCTAAACGATTATTGAACGGAAGAATATATGAGAATGTTGGATCAAAGTTTCCTGCTCCGAATGGAATTTCATCAGAAGCGTCTCCATTTCCGTTCGCATCTTTATCCTTAAATTCTTGTAGTACTTTTACTAAATCATCATAAGTTTCTGGAACCTTTAATCCTAAATTATCCAGCCACTTTTTATTAATAAATAGCTGATTAGCTACAGTAGGACGCATCGGTAATTTTTTAGGTAGACTGTAGATATGACCATCTGGTGAAGTAATCATAGCTTTAATCTTAGGTTCTTTCTCCATAGCCTTAGTTAAATTTGGCATGTTTTCTTTGATTAAATCTTCCAATGGAATAAATAAAGATTGGTTCTGAGCAATTTCTGAATCTGTAAAAGCATTTGAACCTAAAAATGCATCTGGTAAATCTCCACTAGCAACCAACACAGATTTCTTATCTGCCCAATCTGCAGCTACAAGTGTATCCCATTTAACATCGATACCTGATTCTTTGGCAGAATCAGTTAGAAAACCTTTATGATAATCTTCCCCCCAGTCAGACCAACGAACAGTTGTGATTTTATAAGAATCTTCTCCAGACTTATCATCCTTATTCGCATTATTAGAATTTGCACAGGCTGTTAAGCCAGCAAGTGTAACTGTTCCTAAGAACAAATATGTAAATGATTTATTTTTCATGTTTTTCTCCTATTCTTTCAACGCGCCAATCATTACGCCTTGATTAAAATATTTTTGAACAAAGGGATATAGCAACATTATCGGAGCGGTTGAAATAACAATTGCTGCATATTTCATCATATCGGCTTTGATACGAAGATCTGATGCAACTTCTCCTGTTGCTTGCGATTGTAACATTTGATTACTAATTAGTAAACGTCGTAAAATTAATTGCAATGGTTGTAAATTTTCATTCGTTAAATAAATTAAAGCATTAAACCACGAATTCCAAATACCAACTGCAGTCCAAAGTCCAATAACTGCTATAATAGCTTTTGATAAAGGAACGACTATCTTAATAAAATAACGAATTGTACCACATCCATCAATTTGTGCAGCCTCCCACATCCCGTCTGGAATACTATTATTAAAGAAAGTTCTAGCAACAATAATATTGTATGATGAAACCGCAAAAGGGATTACCATTACCCAAAATGTATCAATTAGGCCAACATTCTTTACTGTTAAGTAGGTAGGAATCAAGCCACCTGATACGAACATAGGGATTATGTATAGAATACTCATCCATTTTCTACCAACTAATTCTTTTCTAGATAAAGCATAACCAGCTGGAATATTGACTACTAAAGCAACTAAGGTACCAACAACAGTATATAAAATGGTATTTAGATAGCTACGTAAGAATAAAGGTTGTTGAATAAGACGTAAATATCCATCTAATTTCCATTCTCTAGGAATAAACCATACCTTTCCATTTGCAACATCTGAAGGATTACTAAAAGATGCAATCACTACAAACCATAACGGATAAACAATTAACAGGATAAGGAAAATTGCTAAACCATAGGTAACTATATCAAATAATAATTCAGAGTTTGTTTTTCTTGATTTATGAAACCATTTCACCTTGAGCACTCCTTCCTTTAAAAAAGACCCGTTCTAGTATATCTTTTCGAGAACCAGTTAACAGATAACAAAATTATTAGATTGACTACGGTGTTAAATAACCCTATAGCTGTCGAATAACTATACTGAAAATTCACCATACCAACTTTATAAACATAGGTCGAAATTATCTCACTTCCTGCTAAATTAAGAGGATTCTGTAATAGTAACACTTTCTCAAACCCTACACTTAATAAACTACCTGCTCTTAATATTAGCAAAATCATAGCAGTTGGCAAAAGTAATGGTAATTCTATATGCCTAATTTTTTGTAACCTAGAAGCGCCATCCATAGTTGCAGCCTCATAATATGTAGGATCAATTGCAGAAAGCGCTGCCAGATAAATAATACTATCCCAACCAATATGTTGCCATACATCACTCCAAACATAAACACCTGCAAAACTAGTAGGTTTTGATAAAAAATCTGGAATAGTAATTCCAACAGACTTAAATACATTTGCTAACAAACCACTAGTAGGAGATAAAAATAAGATAATCATCCCACACATAACCATTGTAGAGATAAAATGAGGTAAGTAAGTTGTCACTTGAAATATTTTTCTAAATTTCCCAACTCTTAACTGATTACTGATTATAGCTAGTATAATAGGCAAGGGGAATCCTACTACAATACTATAAAGTGAAATTTTTAATGTATTGAACATAGTTGTCCCGAATTGGAATGATGAGAAAAATTGAGTAAAGTACTTAAATCCTACCCACTGACTAGCAAAGATACCATTGGCTGGTGAATAGTCTTTAAATGCAATAATTAGTCCCAACATGGGAATATAGGAAAATAAAATTAATAGCAATATTGAAGGAAAAAGTAATATATATAACGGAATACTATGCTTTAATTTTATTTTATGAAGTTGAGATGCTACTTTCATGTTTTTCCTCCCATCTGATTTTCTACGATTATTTTACACCATATAGAATTCCCTTAATAGAACTTTTTGGACTAGGTTTATCAATTTTTCAGTTTTTTAATTTTAAAAACTATTACTTTTCCGACATCTTGATAAAACATATCTGTTTTGTTACATGATATCGTATTTTCAAAGTGCTATAATTTTAAGAGGAGAATAGTATATGAAATTAAATCACGACTTATCAAAAAAACATTCTATTCATTTTTTCTTTAAACTCCTACTTGTACTACTATTGATAAATATTTTAATCAATATTGCTATGAGTAACATAACCAGAAACTTTATTAAAAACCAAAATATAGTACACTTACGTAGTTCAATTGAAATTTATGCTGATTCTGTTAATGAGAAATTGCATTCTGTAGAACGCTTTATGTACTCAACAATAACGCATAATGAATCTTTAGAGAAATTAAATCATGTACAAACGTTTCTTGAATATCAAGAAAATCTTAAAAAAGTTCAAACTAGCTTTACAGAGTTTGAGTATCAAAATGAAACTCATATGACATTCTTATTAGAAACCGATAGTACTGATCATTTTATAAATGTCTCCAATCTTTATATTCCATATGAAGATTATCTACTGTTAAAATCAAATCTAAAATCATTGCGCAGTGATATAAGTGACCGTAAATGGAAAAATATAACTACTAAAAACAGCGAATACTTAGTTAAATCTGTTCATTACGAAGGAAAAATCATTTATGCCGTCATATCTTCAGAAGATATCCTAAAACCTCTCAATAAACTTAATATTGGTAATAATGGTAAACTCTCCCTAAAAGAGCCTAACAATATACCGTCCTCTAATTACCTAATTCATGCCCAAAATGAAAAAACGCATTTACCTTTCGATATTTATGTTTTAGTCGATTATGCCGAAGTCTTTAGAAATATCACACTCTTAGAAGTATTTTTATCAGCTGTTCCTATCATTATCACAATTTTATCAATCATCATTATCCTGTATATTCGTCAGTGGATGATTAAACCTATAACAAGACTCACTGAACGGCTCTCTCAACTTGGGGACTCCATCCCCCCTTCTGAATTTTTTATATCTGAAGGTATACTAGAAATTGATAAGGCAAATGATAAACTTAATAAAGTAATTTTTGACATGCAAGAATTAAAAATACGAGAATACCATTCACAACTAGAACTTAAGAAGATTGAACTTAATTATCTTAAAAATCAAATCCGACCGCATTTCTACTTAAATATGTTATCAATGATTCATAGTATGCTTCAAACAAAAAACTATAAGGAAATTGAAGAGTTAACTATCCTAACTTCAAATTATCTCCGTCATTTATTTATGGCTAATCAAGATTTTTCAGAACTTAAAGATGAAGTTCAGCATATTAGAGATTATTTAGAAATACAACGAATTCGATATGGAAATAGCATCTACTTTTCACTAGACTACAATGATGACCTACAAAATACTCTTGTTCCATCGTTACTGTTACAAACATTTATTGAAAACACAATCAAACACGGTTTTTCATTTCAGGATTTATTTACAATTTTGCTATCGATAAAAAAAGTAAAAACTGAGAACTCAGATTATATTCAGATTTGTATCGAGGATAATGGTCCAGGTTTCTCTGAAGAAATTTTATCAAAACTAAATCAGAAACAGTCTCTAATAACAGAAGATGGACATCATATCGGGATCACAAACACCATCGAACGTTTAAATCTTCTCTATCCCAACGACTATACTATTACATTTAAAAATAATGAAGAAGGTGGGGCTAAAATTCTTTTACTCATTCCATACAAGATTATAGACGGAGGTTATAATGAACATCTTATTAGTTGATGACGATCGTTTTATCATTGAAGCTTTACGAGAGAAAATAAATTGGGATAAACTACACATTGACATTGTTTATGTTGCCTATAGCCTCTCTCAAGCTCAAAATATTATTAGAGAGCATCCTATTGATCTCATGATAAGCGATATAGAAATGCCTCAAGGCAGCGGCCTCGAACTCTTATCTTGGATTAGAAATGAAAAATATGATATAAAAACAATTTTTTTAACTAATTACGCCGACTTCAACTATGCTCAAAAAGCAATTGAATTGCAAAGCTTCGAATACTATCTAAAACCCATTAACTTTGAAAAATTAGAATTTATTATTCAAAAAGCCATTAGTAAAATTGAGAATCATAACTTAAATGGAAAAAATGATTCGCTTTTACAAATAGAAGATAATTTCTGGTATGATTACCTTAGAAAACCTCAAATTTCTCGCATTGATGAACTAGAAAACATAGCGAGCAAACAAGATTTTATTCTTAAAAAACACCAGTATTTTTTCCTTGCAGTTTTAACAATTAATCTTAATGAAGAAGATTATTCTATAGAAACTCCATCATGGACTTCTCAACTAAAAAGAGAACTTCAAAGAATTTCACAACCTTCTTATAAACTGATAAGTTTGTTTAAGATGGAAAGCCAGGTTGATCAATATGTTTGTCTTTTTAGAGTAGACTCATCAAAACGTAGTGACAAATTAGCATGTGAGATTCATTCTCAAATTTCTAATAACTTTAGTAAATGCTCCAACATTATATATAAGAGTTGCCATAAAATATCCGATGTTTTATTTCATACTAAAGAACTCTACACTTATAATGAACAATATGTTTCTTATTGGGATACTATTACATGTGTTCCACATAGTTTTCCAACTTCTTTCAAAACAGAAACTCTTTCAATTGCGTTTTTAGATAGCTTAAGCGAATATGAATTAAGAGAAAAAATTAATTCACTCGTCTATAATTCTCAAATCCCTACTTTCACGCTACAACAAATTTTACTAGATTGGACTCAACAAATAGGAATATATCTAGATCAAAAAGGAATTTCGGCACATAAATTGTTCCAAAACAGCACTCATGATTTCTTATTCCAACGACGCTTTCATTCAATTGAATCTTTTCAGGATTACTTTGATTATTACTGGTCACATGCTAAGAAATTTGCAACAAACATTGAAAACCAGAAAAATAGTATTCAACGCATTGTCGAATACATAGATCATCACTACTATGAGGATATAAATCGTTCTATATTAGCAGATATGGTTTACCTCAGTGCAGATCATTTAGCTAGAATTTTTAAAAAAGAAACTGGAGAAACTCTTGTTAAATATATAACGGATAAGCGCATTAATGCTGCTAAATCTCTCCTATCTCAAACCAATATCTCGATATCACAAGTATCTTGTCAAGTAGGGTATGATAATTATTCTTACTTTACTAAAATTTTTAAACAAAGGACTGGACTTTCTCCTGGAGATTACCGTAAAACATATCAAAATAAAATGTAAGCAATCTAAATCATTGAAATGATAAGTAAAATTCAAGGTCTATAGTAATTTTTGAAATTCTACAGTTTTTCCAAAGATAGCTTCAAAAATTTCTTTAAAATTGTTGATAAGGCAACTTCTTAAAAAGTCAGTTTGAAAAGAAAACCCAGTAAATATTTCTAGGATAATAGGATAAAACGTATGCTATCAAGCTTTTACTGAACTGCACCCCAAAAGTTAGACAGAAAAAATCTAACTTTTGGGGTGCAGTTCAAAGAAACCTGATAATATGCGTTTTATTATGGAAATATTTCCTATTTTCTCTATTTCTAATGACTTACTTCAGCTTCTTACCTCTTAGAAAGAGCAACAAAAATATGAACTAGCAAAGTTTGGCATCATCAGTAATCCATAACAATTTGTCTTTACTTATATAGACACTAGAGGAAACATCAACAAACCTTTACATGCTGACTATCTAAACAATAAAATGAAAAGCATTAGAAAGCGACATAAAGAGCTGGCACATGCTACACCTCATAAACTGCGACATACAGGAGCGACACTTGCCAAACAAGCAGGAATGAGCTTAGAAGCTATTTCTGAAGCTCTAACACACAGTGATACAGGAACAACACAGATTTATGTAAATACTTCTAATGTAGTTCCTATGACAGTAGGTGAATTTGCTTTAAAGTCTCTAAAACAATAAGGTGAAAATAAGGTAAACTTTGAGGTAAACTTTTCAAAAAAACACGAAAAAAGCACCCATAAGGTAAACTTTTGAGTGCTTTGAAACGTTGATATAATCGGTTCGATTAACGTTTTGAGGCAACTGACCTTGTCAGGTTGCAGCCACATTTGTAAGCGACTAAAGTCGCAACAACTGTGTCAATTGCACCAATTTAGTAAGAAAGTAGAAAAAAGAACACCCCGAAAGGTGCTCTGTATAAGTATAGTAATTCTTTCGAATTAACGTTTTGAGAATTGTGATGCTTTACGAGCTTTCTTAAGACCTGGTTTCTTACGTTCAACTTTACGTGAGTCACGTGTAAGAAGTCCTGCGCGTTTCAATGAATCGCGGAAGTCTGGGTCTACTTGAAGAAGGGCACGAGCGATACCGTGACGGATAGCTCCTGATTGACCAGCGTATCCACCACCTACAACGTTAACGAAAACATCGTATGAACCTGCAGTTGAAGTAACTGCGAATGGTTGGTTGATTACAAGACGAAGGTCAGCGTGTGGGATGTACTCTTCAACATCTTTTTTGTTAACAGTGATTTTACCAGTTCCTGGAACAAGGCGAACGCGTGCAACAGCGTTTTTACGACGTCCAGTACCTGCATATTGTGCTTGTGACATACTTTATTGTTCCTTTCCTTAGATAAGTCCTGAAATATCAAGAACTTCTGGTTGTTGTGCAGCGTGAGTGTGCTCAGCTCCAACAAATACTTTCAACTTCATACCTTGAGCGCGTCCAAGTGTATTGTGTGGAAGCATACCTTTAACTGATTTCTCGATCAAACGTACTGCATTTTTAGAACGAAGTTCACCTGCAGAGATTTGTTTCAATCCACCTGGGTGGTTTGAGTGAGTGTAGTAGATTTTATCAGTTGCTTTTTTACCAGTCAATTTAACTTTTTCAGCATTGATAACAATCACAAAGTCACCTGTATCAGTGTGTGGTGTAAATGTTGGTTTGTTTTTTCCGCGAAGTACGCTAGCAACTACTGCAGAAAGACGTCCAAGTGGTACATCAGTTGCGTCAACTACGTACCATTTACGTTCAACTTGGCCTGGTTTAGCCATAAATGTTGTTTTGTTCATGATTTCTCCTATATATAGTTCGATTTTTGTTTACGGTGATGGGTGTTCCTTCCCATCGAAAAGTATTTGGAAGGTTCCGGGGCCTTTCAAATGGGGTAAACAATACCGCCTACTATCATACCAAATTTCACCCCTAAAAGTCAATAGATATGAAAAATATTTTTCTGAATTCCACTCTTTTTATCTCTACAAAACCTCGCTTTCGCGAGGCTCTTCTATTTATAAGATAAGGCACGTTTAAAGGTTTTCCAAGGACCTAGATCATCTGTTTGCAGAACGAGACTAGCATACATACGTCCGATAAATACAGTTGCCGTTACTGCAAAAGCAATCGTAATCGCAAGCGAAATCCAAGCTTCTAACCCATTTGCATAACCATTAATAGCTCTAAACGGCATGAAGAAAGTCGAAATAAAGGGAATATATGAACCAATCTTCAAGATGAGATTGTCACCAGCTGCACCTAGAGCTGTCACTCCAAAAAAACCACCTATAATCAAAATCATCAAAGGCGACAAGGCTTTTCCTGAGTCCTCAGGACGAGAAACCATAGAACCTAGGAAGGCTGCTAAAACAACGTACATAAAGAGGCTAACCAAGACAAACAATAAGGTGTTGAGCGAGAAAGCCTCTCCTATATGGTTTAAAATACCAGATTGTGCCAAGATTGGTAGGTCTTTAAAGAGAAGAATGGCAGCAAGTCCACCCACGACGTAAATGCCAATATGGGTCAAAATCACAAGAAGCAGAGCCAGCATGCGAGCGTAGAAATAATGACTAGCTCGGATACTAGAGAAGACCACCTCCATAATTTTGGTTCCTTTCTCGCTAGCCACTTCCTGAGCAGTGACACTAGCATAGGTAATCAAAATCATATAAAGGAAGAAACCAAGCCCTGCGGCCGCAAAGGTTTGAATCATTTTTTTATTTTCCTTGGATTCATCAATTTTCTCCGTAAAGTTAACTGTTTGTTCCAAGCGTTTTTCCTGTTCTTGTGACAAATTGGCTGCCGAACGATTGAGTTGATATTGCAGTTCGTTAAGCTTATTGGTTACTGCTAGCTTGATGCCTGTTTCAAGAGAAGTTTCACCATGATAGACGGCCTTGAGGACGCTGTCCTCTTGGTCAATGGTTAAGTAACCCTTGATTTTCTCATCTTTGATAGCAGCTTGGGCACTGGCTTCATCCTTATAATCAAAGTTGATACCATTGGTACCCTTGAGCCCATCTTCCACAGATGGCACAGTTGTTACCACTGCTATCTTACTATTCTTGGCCATAGAAGACCCTTGGAGATAGCCAATTCCTACAGATAAGGCTAAAAAGAGGAACGGCGAAATCACCATAAAGAAGAAACTCCACGATTTGACATGTCGAAGATAGGTTTCCTTGATTACAACCCACATATTTCTCATACTTCTACCCCTGATTCTAGTTTAAAGATTTCATCGATTGTTGGCGCTTGCTGATCAAAGGTTGCGATATATTGCCCTTGAGTCAAGATTGGGAAAAGTTCCCTTCCAGCGCTCTCATCCTCCAAGATCAATTTCCAACTGCCTTGTTTAGTCAAGCTCACCTGTTTAACATGAGGAAGATTTTCCAATTCTTCCTTGCTTCGTTCACTTGAAACAAAGAGACGCGTTTTCCCGTATTGATTGCGGACATCCTGAACTGGTCCATGCAAGACCACACGGCCATCTCGAATCATGAGAATATCGTCACAAAGCTCCTCGACATTGGTCATGACATGGTCAGAAAAGATAATGGTTGCCCCACGTTCTTTTTCTTGAAAAATGACTTGCTTGAGCAATTCTGTATTGACTGGGTCCAATCCACTGAAAGGCTCATCCAAGATAATCAAGTCTGGTTCATGAATCAGAGTAATGATGAGCTGAATCTTCTGCTGATTTCCTTTTGACAGACTCTTAATTTTATCTGTTAGCTTCCCTTTCACTTCCAACCTCTTCATCCATTGAGGGAGTTTTTCCTTGATTTCCTTAGCATCCATGCCCTTTAGAGTCGCCAAGTAGCGAACTTGTTCAAGGACTGTCAATTTAGGCATGAGACTGCGTTCTTCAGGCAGATAGCCAATCCGAGCGTAGGTCTCTTGACGAATATCCTGACCATCTAGACTAATTTCTCCTTGATATTCTAAAAACTTCAAAATACTATGGAAAATCGTTGTCTTCCCAGCACCATTTTTCCCGACTAGTCCCAAAATACGACCTGGTCGCGCTTGAAAGTCAATACCAAACAAAACTTGCTTGGATCCAAAACTTTTCTCTAGATTTCTTACTTCTAGCATCTTTCACCTCCGAAATGTCTTTCACTCATTATACTCTTTTTTGGTAGCCTTTACAATGATTTCTGTCCATTTTTATCATCCTCATTTTAGTAAAAAATCTTAGGGTACTTTGAGTTATGAGTACATTATACACTGGTAAACTCCAATTTATCTTCTCTGTTCCTCAACTGTCTATTTTTGATCCTGAATTGTTATTTGAAAAGAAAAAATCCACCCCGAAGGATGGATTGATACTTTAACGCACTTCTGCATTGACTTTTTCTTCGAGAGACGCTTGGATTTTTTCCATATAGCGTGCGACTTCTTCGTCCGTTAAGCTATCTTCCGGATTTTGGAAGGTAAAGCTATAAGCCATTGACTTCATACCAAGTCCCAATTTCTCACCTGAGAAGACGTCAAAGAGTTTAATATCTGTCAAACGTTTTACGCCTGCAGCTTGGATCGCGTCCACAACTTCTTGGTGAGTGACTTCTGCCTTGAGGAGAAGGGCAACGTCACGGCTGACTGCTGGGAATTTAGTAATTTCTACAAATGGATTAGCAGGTTGAAGCGCAGTTTCGATGGCTGAAAGGTTGAGCTCAGCTACATACGTTTCTGGAATATCGTAAGCCTTAGCAGTGACTGGATGCACTTGGCCAAGGAAACCAAGAACTTGGTCACCAAGTAAAATCACAGCTGTACGACCTGGGTGAAGACTAGCAATCTCAGCTGTTGCTGTATAGGTCACTTCTAGCCCCAAGCGAGTAAAGAGGGCTTCTAAGATTCCCTTAGCATAGAAGAAATCAACTGGTACTGCTGCTGTTTGGAAATCTTTTTCAGCAACCAAGCCTGTCAAGGCAAAGGCAAAGCTGTTGATTTCATTTGGAAGTTCTTCTTTTGGATTACCAGTTTGTTCAAAGACTTTTCCAATCTCGTAAAGTGCCAAGTTTTTGTTCTTACGAGCCACGTTATAGGCTACCGTATCAAGGATACCTGAGATCATATTTTGACGGAGGACTGAACGGTCTACAGTCATTGGCCACATGAGTTCCGTAAGGTTACTTGGTTGAGCTGTGAACTCAACAGCTTTTTCAGGAGTTGTCAGAGCGTAGGTAATGATTTCGGTCAAACCTGCTCCTTCAGCAATCGTACGAACTTGACGGCGAAGTTTTTGTGTTGCAGTCAATTCACCAGCTGTACCGTCATCTTTTGGAAGACTGGTTGGCAAGCGGTCATATCCATAGATACGAGCGATTTCTTCAAAGAGGTCTGCTTCGATGGTGATATCCCAACGACGACGTGGGACACTGACTGTAAATGATTCTGCATTTCCAGAAAGACCAAATCCAAGACGACGGAAGACATCTTCAACATCAGCGTATGAAAGATCTGTTCCAAGGACACGGTTGACGTCTGCAAGGGTAGAAGAAACTTCCACATCAGAAGTATCAAGCTCACCTGCTGAAACGATGCCATTACGCACCGTCGCACCAGCAAGTTCTGCAATCATGCTAGCCGCCGCATCAAGGGCTTCATTGACTGTTGCCACATTGATGCCTTTTTCAAAGCGAGAAGATGACTCAGAACGAAGATTCAAGCGACCGCTAGTTTTACGGATAGATTTGCCATTGAAGACTGCAGCTTCAAGGACGACACGACTAGATTTTTCCGAGATTTCTGTTGCTTGCCCACCCATGACACCTGCAAGGGCTACTGGTTTGTCTGCGACAGTGATGACTAAGTCATTCACATCCAAATCACGTTCTTCACCATCCAAGGTCACCAATTTTTCACCAGCACGCGCTTCACGCACACGGATGTCAGTTCCTTCAAAGGTATCCAAGTCAAAAGCATGCATTGGTTGACCAAAGTAGAGCAGAATGTAGTTGGTCACATCCACTACGTTATTGATTGGACGGATTCCTTCGTTCATGAGAAGGTTTTGCAACCATTGTGGACTTGGTGCGATAGTCACATTATCCAAGATACGAGCGGCATAGTAAGGCGCTTTGTCTGTCTCAATGCTGACAGAAAGGGCATCTGCCGCAGCTTCATTAGTTTCTGTTAGAGTAAATTCTTTAAAGTTGACTGCCTTATCATAAATAGCTGCCACTTCGTGAGCCACTCCACGCATAGAAAGGGCATCTGCACGGTTGGGTGTAATAGAAAGTTCGATGATTTCATCATCCAAGTCTAGATATGAGAAGACTTCCTCACCTGGAACGGCATTTTCTGGCAAGATTTGGATGCCATCTGCGAATTCCTTTGGCACAACTGAGTCAGAAATTCCCAATTCACCAAGTGAACAGATCATTCCAAGTGACTCAAGACCGCGGATTTTCCCTTTTTTGATCTTGTAATTGTCAGCGATGCGAGCTCCTGGAAGAGCCACCATAACCTTGATACCAGCACGCACATTCGGTGCACCACAGACGATTTGACGGGCTTCTTCTTCGCCAACGTTAACCTGACAAACATGGAGGTGAGTTTCTGGCACATCTTCGCAAGACAAGACCTCACCGACGACAATTTTTGAGAGACCAGCAGCAGGTGATTCGACACCTTCTACCTCGATCCCTGTAGTTGACATTTTTTCAGCCAACTCTTGTGATGGAACATCAATGTCCACCAATTCTTTTAACCATTTATAAGATACAAGCATAATTTAGTTCTCCAGAATGACAGTTGCCACTCTAGTTCTTTTCCTTTCCTATCATTTCAATAGAAGAATCATCTTCTTACCTTAATTTCTTTCTCAGTAACCAATCCGTATCTACTTTTTGACCAACCATAAAATGATGTTGGCTAAATTTTTCAAAACCATATCGATTATAAAACGCTTGAGCTTTTGTATTATGCTCCCAAACACCTAGCCAAGCCCAAGAAAAACTATTTTTTGTAGCAAGTTCAAGAGCGAATCCAAACAATTGCTTACCTAGTCCAAATCCTTGGAATTTTTGTAGCACATAGAGGCGTTGAATTTCAAAAGCATCCTCTAATTCTCTCTCAGTCTGAGCACTTCCCCAGTTGACTTTGAGAAAACCAGCTATCTCCTCTTCATGCATAATGAAATAGGTTTCGGATTCTGGATTTTCCAACTCAGTTGACAAAACTCTCAGACTATAAGACTCTTCAAAGTATTCCTGTAACTGCTCTTCCGTATTATCATGAGCAAATGTTTCACTAAAGGTTTGTTTGGCAATTTTGGACAACACCCCAACATCTGCCTTTTCTACTTTTCTAATCATTATTTAAACTGTTCTGAGAAGCGGACATCTCCTTGGTAGAATCCACGGATATCGTTGATTCCGTAACGGAGCATAGCTACACGCTCTTGACCAAGACCAAAGGCAAATCCAGAGTAAACTGTCGCATCGATACCACTCATTTCAAGGACACGTGGGTGAACCATACCGGCCCCCATAATTTCGATCCAACCTGTTTTCTTACATACGTTACAGCCTTCTCCACCACACTTGAAGCAAGAAACATCCACCTCAACAGATGGCTCTGTGAATGGGAAGTAGGATGGACGCAGACGGATTTGACGCTCTTCACCGAACATTTTTTGGACAATCAACTGCAGGGTTCCTTGAAGATCTGCCATAGAAATGTTCTTCCCAACAACCAAGCCTTCGATTTGGTGGAACTGGTGACTGTGAGTCGCATCGTCCGTATCACGACGGAACACACGCCCTGGCGAGATCATCTTCAAAGGACCTTTAGAAAAATCATGGGCATCCATAGCACGCGCCTGAACTGGAGACGTGTGGGTACGGAGCAAGATTTCTTCAGTGATATAGAAAGTATCCTGCATATCGCGAGCTGGGTGGTCTTTGGGAAGGTTCATACGCTCAAAGTTATAGTAGTCTTGCTCCACTTCAAAACCATCCACGACTTGGTAACCCATACCGATGAAGATATCTTCGATTTCTTCACTGGTTTGTGTGAGGACGTGGCGGTGACCAGTCGCAACTGGACGACCTGGAAGGGTCACATCGATACTCTCACTTGCTAATTGAGCTGCAACTTTCTTTTCTTCCAAAAGCTTAGCAGTTTCTTCAAAAGCTGCTGTCAAGACATCACGCGCTTCATTGACATGTTTCCCGATAATCGGACGCATCTCAGCAGAGACATCTTTCATCCCTTTGAGGATTTCAGTGAGCGATCCCTTTTTACCAAGGACAGAGACACGCAAATCTTGCATCTCTTTTTCATTTTCAGCAGTAATCTGCTTCAAGCTAGCCAGCGTTTCTTCACGAAGCGCTTTTAATTGTTCTTCAATAGTTGACATAATTCCTCCATCAGTCGCTCGTAGATAAAAAGAAAACCACATGCCAAAAACTCCACTCGGAGCGTTGACACGCGGTACCATCCGTTTTCATCTGACAAGTCAGACCTTCATTTCTAAATCCATGCGCAAGTGAATTCACCCAGCTTTCATATAAAGAGCTTGCAGTCACGGCTCTCCTCCCTGATATACTTCCCTTGAGTTACTAGTCTTGCAGATTTCTATTCAATTACTACATAGTTTATCAGATTTTGAGTTAAAAAACAAGTTAGATTAGACTAATTTCAATACAAAACTCGTTCCTTTTTCTGTTGCTCCATTTTCCACAAATCCAAGCGACTTGAAACAGCGCCTAGATACATGATTGTAAGTGTAGATTTCCTTGACTCTCAATTCTTTCCATCCTTTTATTCGAGCCAATTCAATCAAAGTACTTAGGATCTTTTTTCCAAGTCCTCGATGTTGGTAAGCGGGATTTCCAATCACAATGGGGAGATTGTCCTGAGATAGTGTAACATCCCCAATTGGAAACCATTCACCCTTCTCCTTGACTTCAATCCAAAAAAGCTCACCATGCTGATCCAAATAGGAATACATGGCTTCCAAAGTTTCTTGACTATAAGGAAGCTTCACCCCATCTACGAGGTGAACCAAGTTCACATCCTGATACCAAGCAAGAGCTTCTTCACAATGATTGACCTTATAATAAGGAACAAGACGCAGTGAATTATCTATTTGTAGGGTCTGTTTCATCTGCTTTCCTTTTCAACAAAAGAGTTGCTGCTTGATTAAAACCATCACACCAGTTATACCATTTTGCTTCATACTCATCTTGAGCTAAGATATGATTTTTTAAATCCAGAACAGAGTAAATTTTTCTTTCTTCGCAGGCTTGCGCATAGAGATGATATAGTTCATCACCACCATCTCTATCAAACTCAGCAGAAATCGTATCCCGACCTGCCAATAAAGCCTGATAAGCCCTGTGATGCCCATCTGTAATCAACAAGCAATCTCCAAAGGCAAGAATACTGATTGGATCGACTTGGATTCTTTCTGCCGACTGGTAAAGCATCTGAATATCTTGCAACTTCTTTTCTGATAAGTATAGTTGAGTCGGATGAAGATCTGCTATATTGACTTTCATTTCTTTCTCCTCAAGGGAATTTGATACTCACTTCTGCTTGCCTTTAAATCGCCATTGGAAGCGTAGCTTGTCATAGAAGGGAAACTCGATAAACAAGACTCCCAAGCCCACACAGAGACTGGCAAGAACGTCTGATGGATAATGAACTCCCAGATAGACCCTTGATACCAACACACTGACTAGGTAGAGGCCAAGGACGATTTGTACGATTTTTCTCCAGACCGAATCTTTAATCCGCTGACTAAGAATAACAATCAAAGTCCCTACCATCAGCGTCACAGCCAGAGAATGGCCACTTGGGAAAGAAAATCCCTTCTCCTCAACCAAGTGTAAAATAGCTGGTCGCGGGCGCTGGTAGATATTTTTAAAGGTCACGATTAAAAGTCCTGCCAAAGCCAGATTTCCCAGCATGAAGAAACTTTCTATCTTCCACCGATTACGATAAAAGACAAAAGCTGTAATGACAACCCAAGTGATAATCACTGGAATATCAATCAAGCGTGTGATGGCGCGGAAAAGAATAGTCAAATAATCTGGTAAGTCTCCTCGAACGGCAGTCTGTATCGGTTGGTCAAAACCGACCAGCGTTTCAGGGTAAAATTTGACCATGTAGCCAAGAATAACGAAAAGTAAAAGGGCAAAACTGCCCTTCATTAAAAATGTTTGTTTATCTCTCATAATGTTTTAAGGTTGGTTTCAAAAGGACGTACAACAACCAGAATGAAACGGAAAAGATTACACCCTCAATCAAGTTAAAAGGTAATACCATGGTCATTAGGTAGTTGGAAAGTCCCAAAATTTTTCCAATATCAAAGTTAGCAAACTTAGCGTACAAAGGAACAGCGTAAACATAGTTGAGAACCAACATAGCCACGGTTAAACCAATAGTCCCAGCTAGAGAGCCTAGTAGGAAACGAAGAGTTGTCCGTTCCTTTTTCCAAATCAAAGCAAATACGATGACAAAAACTCCCAAAGCTACGATATTCATCGGCAAACCAATGTAAGTATTCACTCCTTGACTATTAAGAAGCAATTTCAAGAGTGAGCGAAGCAAGAGAATTCCTAGAGCAGCAGGCAAATCCATGACCACCAGACCCACAAGGACTGGCAAGATACTAAATTCGATCTTGAGGAAGGACGCCGCTGGTAAAAGCGGAAAGTCAAAGTACATCAGCACAAATGAGATGGCTGATAAAATTGCAATGGTCGAAAGTCGACGTGTGTTTGTCATAACAGGTTCCTCCAATTTTCTATAAAATCAGAAGAAGTTAGAAAGGATTCCTCTATCTATTCTCACTTTTTATATCCCAAAAGTTCCCTCTCACTCTATCAAAGAAAATAAAAGCAAGCGGTTACAATCTAGCTATAAATCTATCAGAACAGACAAAGCTATTCTTTCGTCTTCTCCCATCCAGACTATACTGTCGGTTGTGGAATCTCACCACATCAGCTTGCGCTCGCGGACTTATTTGGCTAAGATATTTTAGATTTATCTAGGCGTCGCAGTCGAAGATAATACTTAAAGTATATCGAGACAAGACAACGACGAGAAAGCTAAAATAGCTAGTCAAATTTACCGCCGGTCGGGAATCACACCCTGCCCTGAAGACTCTTTTATCATAACAAAAAACGCTTGCAAGCGCAAGCATTTTGTTCATTTTCATTTTCATTTTTTATTTCAATTTATCTGCTTCATAGGTATGAACGAGCTCAAGACCTGCAAAGTTCTGCTGGCGGAGTGCTTCGTAGACAATCATGCAGACGGTATTAGACACATTGAGACTGCGGACATGTTCATCATTCATGGGAATACGGAGAGCTTTCTCAGGATGTTCTCGCATAAAGTTCTCAGGCAAGCCCTTGTCTTCACGTCCAAAAAGAAAATAATGGTCCTCGTCAGTCGATAAATCCACCTCAGAATAGACTTTTTCCGCGAATTTCGAAATCAGATAGAGTTTGCCCTGCATCTGAGACATGAAATCCTCCAAACTCTCGTAAAAATAAATCTCTAGTTTATCCCAATAATCCAATCCAGCTCGCTTCATCTTGCGGTCATCGATAGGAAAGCCCATGGGCTTGATGATGTGGAGAGGAGAATTGGTCGCAGCGCAAGTACGCGCGATATTGCCTGTATTTTGTGGAATTTGTGGTTCAAATAATACAATGTGATTTGTCATGACTTGCTTCCTTTCACCATTGCAAAAAAATAGCCACACTGCCCGGAGTCAAGCTCAGCAAACAGCGTGGTTAAGGCATCGTTAACTTACCTCACAACAGGTTTGAAGTAAATCAGCGAAACTACTTTCTTAGTATAACACTTTCAGAATCATTGTCAATAGAAACGACTTGATTTTTTCAATTTTTTCAAGCTATTTCCAAGGGTTGTAAAATCGTCCCTGATTCTGCAAGATAAGTAGTAAACTAGCTACTAAAAACAAGGCTGCCAAGAACAAGGTAAGATAGTCTCCTTTTTTCAAGGCCTGATAACTATACCATGTGCGTTTTTTCTCTTTTCCAAAGCGTCGAAGCTCCATGGCGGTCGCGATAGTATCAATGCGTTCTAGCGAACTGAAAATCAAGGGAGTAATAATGCGCAGATTGCCTTTGATTCGTTGCATAAGAGAAGCTTTCTTGGATAATTCCATCCCACGCGCTTCCTGAGACATCTTGATAGTAAAGAATTCTTCCTGCAAATCTGGAATATAGCGTAAGGTCAGGCTGACTGAATAGGCAATCTTGTAAGGCACACCAATTTGATTTAAACTGGAAGCAAACTGACTAGGGTGGGTTGTCATCAAAAAGATAATAGCCAGAGGAATAGTGCAAAGGTACTTAATGGCCAGATTTAGCAGATAAAAGAGCTCTTGACTGGTCAGAGTGTAGGAACCGATTCCCTGCCAAATCACACTTCTCTCTCCGTAAAGTCCAACCCCATACTCGGGAGAAAAGAGATAGACCATCAAAACGTTTAAAACAGCAAATACCGTCGCAAAAACTGCTACAAAGGAAACATCTTTAAAGCGGATTTCTGACAAATAGAGGAGAAAGACCGAAAAGATAGCAATCAGAACAAGCAGTCTGGTATCATAGCTAATCATGGCCGCCAATGACACGAGGATGAAAAAGAGAAGTTTTCCAGCTCCTGACAAGCGATGAATCACAGTATCTCTATGCTGGTAACCGATTAATTTAGCTTGCATTCTTCTCTCCTTTCTTTGTAAAATGCCGTTAAAGCAAGTGGATCCACATCTAGTTTTTTAGCCAAGTTGAAGATTGAAGTTTCTTTTAGATTGGCTTTTACTAACAGCTCAGGATTGCTCAACAGACTAGCTGGATCAGTATCGGCAATCAATTCCCCATCAACCATGACGAGGGCTCGATCTGAATAATCCAGCATCAATTGCATATCATGGGTAATCATGACAATGGTATGCCCTTTTTGATGCAGTTCTTCGAGAAATTCCATAATCTCAGTATAGTTCTTCTGGTCTTGACCTGCAGTTGGTTCATCTAGGAGGATAATTTCAGCTCCCAAGACCAAAATCGAGGCAATAGTCACACGTTTTTTCTGACCAAATGACAGGGCAGAAATAGGCCAATTACGGAATTCATAGAGACCACAGATTTTCAAGGTTTCATAGACTCTCGTTTCAATTTCCTTCTCATCCACACCTCGCAAACGAAGTCCCAGAGCCACCTCATCAAAAATCATATTGGTTGAAATCATTTGATTGGGATTTTGCAGCACATAGCCTACTCGTTCCGCCCGCTCTGCAACAGAATCTCCTTTGATATCCTGTTCTTCCCAAAGATAGCGCCCTTCCGTCTGGATAAAGCTGCTTATGGCCTTGGCTAGGGTTGACTTCCCTGCCCCATTTTTTCCGACAATGGCAATCTTTTCACCCTTTTTAATATCTAAATAAATGGATTTTAAAATCGGTCTATCATCATAAGAAAAAGACACGTTCTCTAATTTAAAGAGTGACTGCAATTCTGGGGGTTCTTTTACCAGTTCCGTCCGCAACTGAACCTGGCCTTTTGAGATAGACAAGTTGTCCAAATTTGCTAACTGTTCTTCCTTGTCTAAATCCACACCTAATTGACGGAGAGTGGTCAGATAAAGGGGTTCTCGAATTCCATTTTGAGTCAATAAATCAGTCGCCAGTAACTGGTCAGGGCACCCATTAAAGAGGATACGACCATCGTTTATCAAGACAATCCGATCCACAGGGCGATGCAGAACATCCTCTAAACGGTGCTCGATAATAAGAGTCGTCGTCCCCTCCTCCTTATGAATCTGATCAATCAATTCGATAATATCCTGACCTGACTTGGGATCTAGATTGGCGAGTGGCTCATCAAACAAAAGAATCGGACTCTCATCAATCAAGACACCAGCCAGACTGACTCGCTGCTTTTGTCCACCTGACAAATCCTGAGGACGCTGCGGCAGTAAAGGGAGAAGGTCCAGCTTTTCAGCCCATTTATGAACACGACTTTTCATGTCATCTAGAGCTGTCATGTCATTTTCCAGAGCAAAAGCCAAATCCTCTGCCACAGACAGGCCGATAAACTGACCATCTGTATCTTGCAAAACTGTGCTGACTAGATGAGATTTATCATAGATACTCATATCAAAGGCTGCTTGCCCCTTGATCAAAAATTCTCCAGACGTCTGACCCTTGTAAATATTGGGAATAATCCCATTCAAACACTGACCCAAGGTAGACTTGCCTGACCCAGATGGCCCAACAATTAAAACTTTCTCTCCCTTATAAATGGTCAAGTCCACTCCTTGCAAGGTCGGTTCTTGTTGCGTTTCATACTGGAAAGAGAAATCCTTCCACTCAATTATAGCTTCTTTCATCTTACTCTCTTCATTCGCTTCTTAGACTTCTATTTTATCATAAATCTACCCCTTCTTGCAGTCTCTTCTCTTAAAAACTTAGCGCCAACAAGATTCCTATCCTAAATTGCTTACCCGACTAGCCTATAAACAGCAAAAAGACTGGTTGCCCAGCCTTTTCCTTTATGTTAATCCTTTTTCAAACTTCCTGAACGAGTCTGCGTACGTGAATAAGCTAGCAAGAGAAGAGTACCTGCGATAGCTACAGTTACAGCATTAGCAATTCCCGCAACAATCCCTTGGGCAAATACTTTTTCTGCCGCTTCTTGATAAATCACAACATCTCCAAGTGGTGCCAAGACACCCCAAACAAGGGCATTTGCAAGTAGTTGAATGAGGTTAAAAATAAGAATATCTTTCCAGTCAAAGACACCATTGATCACGCGAACGTACTTTCTAAATAGCCCCACAGCTAGACCAAAGAGACCGCTAGCAATAATCCAAGTCCACCACAGACCGTAACCAGCAAGAGAGTCCTTGATTGCATGACCAATCAACCCGACAAGCAAACCGATAATCGGTCCAAAAATAATAGAAAGTAGCGCTTGTACCGCATACTGAAGCTGGATGCTTGTATTTGGAACAGGGGTCGGAATGTTGATCATCCCGATGACGACAAAGAGGGCAGCGCCAATTCCGACAGCAACAACTTGTTTAATTGTAAATTTGATTTCCATACTATTTATTCTCCTATTTTATCCTTCTATTTTCTTTATTTCAATGGTCCAAGATGAACCGACACCCACATTATAGGCCTTGGCAAAGGAACCTTGGTTGATAGCCAGACCTAAACGATAGAGAGAGTTGATGTAAAGGATGGGTTGCCCAATTCTCACATCCGCAAATGATTTGCCATAAACAACCTGATTTTGATAGACCAGCATATCAGCGTGATAGATGGTCACTTCAAAACGATCACCGAATGCTGGTTCCAGCTTGTAAAATTCTTCTCGTGTGATAGAGGTCCAAAGCGAGCCAAAACGCACATCTAGAATATCAATAGCTCCCTTTACCAGATGATCTTCAATGATGGTCTCTACGACTGGAAGTTCCACAATCTGATCTACACTGAGCTCTGGCCCCACTTCCTCAAAACTAATGTGACCACTGGCTAATTTAGCACCAGTATAGGCATAGACATCACGACCGTGGAAGGTATAAGAATGCTCTGTATTTTGACGTCTATTGGCCACTTCAGAAATCTCACGAATAGCTACAATGCCAACGTGTTTCTTGATAAAAGAAAGCGTCCCATTATCTGGTGTGACAATGTATTGATTTTTTGCAGTCTTGGCAACCACACTCTTGCGTTTCGAGCCGACACCTGGATCGACCACCGATACAAATGTCGTTCCCTCAGGCCAGTAATCCACTGTCTGAAAGAGACGATAGCTCCCCTCAAAAATATTATAAGGCGTGATATCGTGCGTCAAGTGATGAATTTTTAAGGTTGGAGACTCTTCTAAAGCCACTCCAATCATAGCCGATACCGCACCATCTACCAAACCAAAGTCTGATTGTAATACCAGTAAATTATTATTCATTTTATCTCCTTGTATATCCTTTATCATACCATATTTCAGAGAAAGGTGCTAATAGCTATTTCAATTGATTAGGGTATAGTTTTACCTTATAGCAAATTTCCTACTAAAAACTCTGGTGATTAGCTAGTAGGTGCATTTTTTCTTGAAAAAAGGTATGATAGTTACATAATGAAGAAGTAGGTTTTATTATGAAAATTATCCTTGTCGGAGGGGGAAAAGTTGGTTCTGCCCTCTGTCGCTCCTTGGTTGCAGAAAAGCATGATGTTTTACTGATTGAGCAAGACGAAGCTGTTCTCAATCATATTGTTAATCGCTTTGATATCATGGGTATCCTTGGTAACGGGGCCGATTTTACCATCCTTGAGCAAGCCAGTGTCCAGGATTGTGATATCTTTATCGCCCTGACTGAATACGATGAAGTGAACATGATTGCAGCCGTTCTAGCCAAAAAAATGGGAGCTAAAGAGACCATCGTTCGGGTGCGGAACCCTGAATATTCTAACTCTTATTTCAAGGAAAAGAATATTCTCGGTTTTTCTCTTATCGTTAACCCTGAACTCTTGGCTGCCCGCGCTATCGCGAATATCATTGACTTCCCCAACGCCCTATCTGTCGAACGTTTCTTTGGTGGACGGGTCAGCTTGATGGAATTCACTGTTAAATCCTCCAGTGGTCTTTGCCAAATGCCCATTTCTGATTTTCGGAAAAAATTTGGCAATGTCATTGTCTGTGCAATAGAAAGAGATCATCAAATTATCATCCCAAGTGGTGACATGACCATACAGGATAAAGATAGAATCTTTGTCACTGGTAACCGTGTTGATATGATGCTCTTCCATAATTATTTTAAATCTCGTGCCGTGAAGAGTCTTCTTATTGTTGGAGCCGGTAGAATTGCCTATTATCTACTAGGTATCCTCAAAGACAGTCGTATCGATACAAAAGTCATTGAAATCAATCCCGAAATCGCCAGCTTCTTTAGCGAGAAATTCCCAAATCTCTACATCGTTCAAGGAGATGGTACCGCAAAAGATATCCTGCTGGAAGAAAGTGCTCAAAACTATGATGCCGTTGCAACTCTAACAGGAGTCGATGAGGAAAATCTGATTACCTCTATGTTCCTTGACAGGGTAGGTGTACAGAAAAATATCACAAAGGTCAATCGTACCAGTCTCCTCGAGATTATCAATGCACCTGATTTTTCAAGCATCATCACACCTAAAAGCATTGCCGTAGACACGATTATGCACTTTATTCGTGGTCGGGTTAATGCCCAGTATTCAGACCTTCAGGCTATGCACCATCTAGCCAATGGCCAAATTGAAACCCTGCAATTCCATATCAAGGAAGCTAATAAGATGACTGCCAAACCTCTTTCTCAACTCAAACTGAAAAAAGGGGTTCTTATTGCAGCTATCATTCGAAAGGGCAAGACTATTTTCCCTACAGGGGAGGATATGCTGGAAGTCGGAGACAAGCTCCTAGTAACAACTTTGTTACCAAACATCACCAAGATTTATGACTTGATCGCGAGGTAAGAAATGAATAAAAGTATGATTCGTTACCTCCTTTCAAAGTTACTTTTGATTGAAGCTGTTCTCCTCTTGGTTCCTGTAGCTGTAGCTGTCTATTACCACGAATCGAGCCAAGTCTTTACGGCCCTCTTTACAACGATTGGGATTCTCGTATTACTAGGTGGTTCAGGAATTTTACAAAAGCCCAAAAATCAACGGATTTATGCCAAGGAGGGAGTCTTGATTGTTGCCCTCTGTTGGATTCTTTGGTCCTTCTTTGGCGGTCTCCCCTTTGTCTTTGCTAGACAACTTCCCAGCGTTATCGATGCCTTTTTTGAAATCAGTTCTGGCTTTACAACTACTGGAGCAACTATTCTGAACGACGTTTCGGTTCTCAGTCGTTCCCTCCTCTTCTGGCGAAGTTTTACCCACTTGATTGGAGGGATGGGAGTGCTTGTTTTTGCACTTGCTATTATGGACAATGCCAAAAATAGTCACCTAGAAGTGATGAAGGCTGAGGTTCCTGGACCCGTCTTTGGTAAGGTTGTATCCAAACTCAAAAATACTGCCCAGATTCTCTATCTCCTTTATCTAGCTCTCTTCTCCCTCTTTGTCATCATCTATTATCTGGCTGGCATGCCCCTATTTGATAGTTTTGTCATTGCCATGGGAACAGCAGGTACAGGAGGTTTTACAGTCTATAACGATGGAATCGCCCACTATGGTAGCTCACTGATTACCTATCTAGTTAGTATCGGAGTTTTGGTTTTTGGGGTAAATTTTAATCTCTACTACTACCTCATGCTCCGTCGCGTCAAGGCCTTCTTTGGTGACGAAGAACTTCGAGCTTACTTGGTCATTGTGCTGGTTTCTACAGGCTTGATCAGCCTCAACACCCTCTATCTCTACCCAGGATTTTCCAAGAGCTTTGAAATGGCCTTCTTCCAGGTTTCCAATATCATTACGACGACTGGTTTTGGATATGGAGACATTACCAATTGGCCCCTCTTCTCCCAGTTTATCCTCCTCTTTCTCATGGGAATCGGTGGTTCTGCTGGTTCAACCGCAGGTGGACTCAAGGTTATTCGAGGCCTCATCCTTTCAAAAATTGCCAAAAACCAAATTTTGTCAATCCTATCGCCCCACCGTGTTTTGACCCTCCATGTTAATAAAACGGTGATTGACAAAGATACCCAGCATAAGATTCTCAAGTACTTTGTCATCTATTCTATGATTTTGCTAGCGCTTATCTTTATTGTCAGCCTAGATAGCAATGATTTTCTAGTCGTTACCAGTGCTGTATTTAGCTGTTTCAATAATATCGGGCCTATTCTAGGAACCACTTCTAGTTTCTCAATCTTTAGTCCTATCTCAAAAATTCTCCTCTCCTTTGCAATGATTGCAGGCCGCTTGGAGATTTACCCAATCCTACTTCTCTTTATGAAGAGAACTTGGTCTAAGAGATAAAATACAACCACACCTTGTTTCCTTACAAAGTGTGGTGTTTTTATTTTTAAATACTCCTCGCAACTCAAAAAGTATCTTTGAATCCTGGTCAGACATTTTAGTGCCTGACTTATACTCAATGAAAATCAAAAAGCAAACTAGGAAGCTAGCTATAGACAGTACTTGAGTACGGCAAGGCGAAGCTAACTTTGTTTGAAGAGATTTTACCCAAAAACCCTCAGTCGACTGACCGAGGGTTCCTTATTTCATTATTCAAGAACTTGATTAGCTCAACGCATCCAAGGCATCATCCATTGAAAGAACTTCGTGGAAGACACGTTGTGTCAATTCAGTTTTTTGTTCTGGAGTGAGGTATTTAGTGTTTACACAGTATCCAGAGATACGTACGATTACGTCTTCACCTGACATGATTTTTTCGTAAACATCGTTCAAGTCCATAACGTTCAAGTTAACGTGTTGTCCACCGTTTTCGAAGTAACCATCAAGGATTGTTACCAAGTTATCAACTTGTTCATCACGAGTCTTACCAAGAGCACGTGGAGAAACCTGAGTAGTCAATGAGATACCATCAGCTGCATAACTAAAGTCAAGGCTAGAAAGTGAGTTCAAGTTTTGCAACCATCCACCTTTAGCTTTATTAGATGGGTTAGCACCTGGTGAGAAGAATTCAAGTTTAGACAAGTTCACAGAACCATCTTCGTTGAGGTATACACCTTTGTGGACTGGTGAGTTACCAGTTTGTTTAGAGTAAGCAACGTTAGATGTGATAGTCAAAAGTGAAACTGTAGCTTCTGCGTCTTTGTAAAGTTTGTGGCTACGTAGACGAGTTGTGTAAGCTTCGATCAACCATTCTGCCAATTCGTTTGAACGAGGATCATCTTCACCCCAACGTGGGTATTCTCCGATTGTTTCGTAATCGTAGATGTAGCCATTTTCATCACGGATTGGTTTAACTGTAGCGTATTTGATAGCTGCCAATGTATCAACAGTGTTAGCAAATCCACAGATACCAAATCCCATGTTGGCACGTTGTTTAGTTGGCAAGAAGGCCATTTGAACAGCTTCGTAGTTGTACTTATCAGTCATGTAGTGGATGATGTTCAAAGCATCTACGTAAGTGTCAGTCAACCAGTCAAGAGATTTTTCAAAGTTAGCTTTAACTGATTCAAATTCAAGAACTTCGTCACGGATTGGTTCGATGTCAAATACTTTGTAGTCTTTGTGAACATCGTCGTAACCACCGTTCAAACCAGTAAGAAGGGCTTTCAATACGTTTACACGCGCACCGAAGTACTGGATGTTGTGGCGTTGTTCTTCATTTTCTGGGTCAAGTGGAGACACACAGCATGAGATACAGCTCATTTCACCATATCCGTCTTTAGCCATTGTTGTTACACCTTCGTATTGGATAGAAGAGTGTTTGTGGCTCATGTGCATACAGTAGCGACGGAAGTTGTATGGCAATTTGTCAGTCCAAAGAACTGTCAAGTTTGGTTCTGGAGAGTTACCGATGTTGTCAAGAGTGTTCAAGAAACGGTAGTCCATCTTAGTAACACGGTGACGACCGTCGTTGCCCATACCAGCCATAGAAGTTGTGATGAATGTTGGGTCACCTGAGTACAATTGGTCGTAAGCTTTTGTACGAGCAAATTTAACTGTACGAAGTTTCATAACGAAATCATCAACGAATTCTTGGATTTCTGATTCAGTAAATGTACCACGAGCAAGGTCACGTTCTGCAAAGATGTCCAATACGATTGGCACACGTCCTAGGGATGTAGCAGCACCGTTGATAACACGGCAGACAGACATGAAGGCGATGTTAACCCATTGGATAGCTTCTTTAACGTTCATCGCTGGTTTGCGAACGTCAACTCCGTAAAGGTCACCCAAGCGAACAACTTGTTGCAATGCTTGGTATTGAAGGTTGATTTCTTCACGAAGACGGATTGTTTCTTCATCGATTTCTTCGATTGCGTTCCAGTCGTTTACTTTTTCTTGCATCAAGTAGTCTGCACCGTAAAGAGCAAGACGTGCGTAAACACCGATGATACGTCCGCGTGAGTATGCATCTGGAAGACCAGTTACAGTGTGAGCGTGACGAGCGCGACGAATGTTTGAAGTGTAAGCACGGAAGATACCGTCGTTAACTGTTGTTACGTATTTTGTAAAGATTTCGTGAACAGCTGGATCTGGTTCGTATCCATTTTCTTTCAAAGTAGTTTCAGCCATACGGATACCACCTTTTGGCATGAAGTTCAATTTGAAGAGTTCATCGTTTTGGATACCGAAGATAACTTCATTTTCTTTATCGATAAATCCTGCTGGAATGTCAGCAATAGATGTTGGACGAGTGTCCATTGGGAAACGAGTTTCTTCGTAGTGAGCCTTAGTTTCTTCTACAATTTTTTTGATGTGAAGTGAACGTTCTGTTGGTCCTGCGAGGAAGCTTTCGTCTCCATCGTAAGGTGTGTAGTTAGCTTGTACGAAGCGTGATACACTTGCTTTTTCTTTCCAATCTACGCCTTTGAAGCCTTCCCAAGCTTTGTCAAAAATATCTTGTGCTTCAACAACTGTCTTAACAACCATGTTAATGTCCTCTTTTTTCTTTCTAGTAACAGTCATCTGTTACATTCATGAGACAAGTATACCATACAGTAATCGTTTTCAACAAGTGGAAAATCCCTATTTTTACACTTTCTTTTCTAAAACAGTCTATATTTCGTTCCAAACTGTATTATATTTTTGAAAAAACGAAGTCCTTTTTCCTTTTTTTCAGAAAAAAGGGTATAATGAAAGAAAATAAGCAGTAAAAAGGAGCTATGCATGTTGATTTTTCCTTTGTTAAATGATTTGTCAAGAAAAATCATCCATATTGACATGGATGCCTTTTTTGCTGCGGTGGAAATCAGAGATAATCCTAAACTCAGAGGAAAACCTGTCATTATCGGCAATGACCCTCGGCAAACAGGTGGGCGTGGTGTCGTTTCCACTTGTAGCTATGAGGCGCGAGCTTTTGGTGTCCATTCAGCCATGAGCTCTAAGGAAGCCTATGAACGCTGTCCCCAGGCAATCTTCATCTCAGGAAATTATGAGAAATACAAATCTGTGGGACTCCAGATCCGAGCTATCTTTAAGCGTTATACAGATTTAATAGAACCCATGAGCATTGACGAAGCCTATTTGGATGTAACAGAAAATAAACTCGGTATCAAGTCAGCAGTCAAAATCGCTCGCCTCATTCAAGAGGATATTTGGCAAGAACTCCATCTAACTGCTTCTGCTGGCGTTTCCTACAACAAATTCTTAGCTAAAATGGCTAGTGATTATCAAAAACCACATGGTCTGACAGTGATTCTACCTGACCAGGCTGAGGACTTTCTCAAACAAATGGATATTTCCAAGTTTCATGGAGTAGGAAAAAAGACGGTAGAACGTCTTCATCAAATGGGCGTTTTTACCGGCGCTGATTTGCTTGAAGTCCCTGAGGTAACCCTAATAGACCGTTTTGGAAGACTGGGTTATGACCTTTATCGAAAGGCTCGTGGCATCCACAATTCACCAGTCAAATCCAATCGTATCCGTAAATCAATCGGGAAGGAGAAAACCTATGGGAAGATTCTCCGTGCTGAGGAAGACATCAAAAAAGAGCTGACTCTCCTATCAGAAAGAGTCGCTCTCAATCTCAGTCAACAAGAAAAAGCTGGAAAAATTGTCATTTTGAAAATCCGCTACGAGAACTTTTCAACTCTCACTAAACGAAAAAGTCTGCCTCAAAAAACACAGGATGCTAGTCAGATAAGCCAAATAGCTCTGCAACTCTATGAAGAGTTAAGCGAAAAAGAAAGAGGTGTCCGCCTATTGGGGATTACCCTGACTGGATTTTAAAACCTTGAAGAGCTGCCCCTTCAAGGTTTTTCTTATACAAATAAACGGACAAAACTGTAAAGTAGCAAAACACTACCAAGCACGATGCGGTATTTACCGAAAAGGGTAAAGTCGTGTTTTTTCACATAGCTGGTCAAAAAACGAATAGCGACCATGCTGACTGCAAAAGCGACTCCCATCGCAACCAAGAGCAAGAACAATTGCCCAAAACTCAAGAGCTGTCCTGCTTTTATAAATTTGAAAATCTTTAATGCGCTAGCTCCAAACATAACAGGAATTCCAAGATAAAAGGTAAATTCCGTTACAACAGAACGACTGGTTCCATTTAACAAACCACCGACAATCGTTGCTCCAGAACGACTTGTCCCTGGCAAAAGGGCAAGAACTTGGAAGAGACCGATATAGAAAGCGGTCGTATAAGGAAGCTTGTCCAACTCTGTTACACTTGGCTCGATAGCACGCGCTTTATTTCGCTTTTCCAAATAGATAAAGGCAATCCCATAGATAATCAACATAAGAGCAACAGAAACCATGTTATGGAAGTGGGTATCAAACCAATCGTCAAATTTAAAGACGGCAAGTAAAGGCAAGGTCGCAATCAAAACCTTCAACCACAGTCTCCAAGTCTTACGAACTTCCTGCTTGTCTTTACTTGGTTTAAAGGGATTTAGTTTATTAAAGTAAATGACCATAACCGCTAAAATAGCACCAAGCTGAATCACAACATTAAACATAGACATAAAGGCTTCATTCTGATTTTGGTATTGGATAAATTCCTCTGCTAAAATCAAGTGACCTGTACTGGAAATCGGCAACCATTCCGTAATTCCTTCAATAATCCCGAAGAAGATAGATTTTAAAATTTCAATAAGATACATAGATTACTCCTTTTTTCTATCTTCCATTATAGCATACTTTTTCAGTCTATGGCACTTCTCTTTAAAAGGCTCCTATACTGCCACCACCTCCGCCTCCAGAGAAGCCACCGCCAGAACTTCCACTTCCAGAAGATACGGAGTAGGTACTTGCTGTATTTGCGACACTAGCATAATGGCTCATTTGCGCGCTTGAATGATAAAACATACTGTGCCAGCCATAAGCTACATAGAGATTAATATCTGGATTTTCCACTTGAATATGGTGAACCTTCATCAAATGGCTGACCTTGTCCGCATAGCCAAATAAGGTTGCATAAACCAAGAGGCGATTCCAGACCACAATACTTTCCAATTCAGCCTGATCCAATCGTGCAATCTCACGCAACATATTTTCAAAACTGGTCCAGAGATAGTATACTTCTGCTCCTGCTTCATTTAGGACACCATCACGGTTATCTAGTCGAAGCTTCCAATAATAGAAAACAGCCAAAACCAAACCTAAAAAACCAAGTATTGGCAAGGGGAGGTAAAGATATCCATAAACATCCAAACTGTACAAGAACAAACCAAATCCGATAAATAGGGACAAGATAGTCAAGACACCCATACCTACTTGCAAGGCCTTTTCCCCACCAGTTAAAAGACGATAATAATCTGGAAGTCCCCAGAAGATAACCCGATTTCTCACTCCTTCTTGCATCTCTTTCAATACTTCTTCAAAAGAAGATTTGAGCTGACGCCCCTTTGCTTGAATCCGTTTTTCATCAGAAACTTTTGCTCTACGATAAAGACTATCAGATACCTTGTAATCCGCAAACAAATTGGAAAGAGTTTCTTCTTTTTTGCCTGAAAAAGCTAGATTTAGACAGTCTTTCTCAAAACTGGACAAACCGTCTTCTTTTACCAGTCTCAAGCCAACTGCATCTCCCTCTGAAATAATAGAGACATTTCCACGGTCAATCACATCTAACAAGGTAGCTTGAATAAGTTGGTCAAAGGTGAATTTGCCAGCTCCTTTGGTTAGAGGACTCACTTCATCCAAGGAAGTCGAGTAGACAGCCTCTGATAAAACCATAGGTTCTAATTCCATTGGTGGTTCATAGAGACGATGATTTTTGGCATATTTAACCGAAGGAGTGGTCTTTCTTCTATAGATGAAATAGAAGCAGACGCTCAATAACAGAGAGATGGAAAGTATGGAAGGAAACACCCAAGTAACGAGTTGTTTACTCTGATCTTTTTCTTTAAAAATCGAGTCTTCTATCTTATTAAACTCTTCTAAACGATTCCCTTTCAATCCCTGATCCCTAGCGCTAGCAAAATCGGTCCGAGGCCAATAGGCATGTAACTCAACTCCACGTTTAGCCGGAAGATTGTCTAAACGGATAGTATAATCAAGGTTACTCTTTTCAACCGTTCCCTCTCTAAAAAGTTTCCCTGTATGGAAAAAGAGTTTTTCAGCTCCCTTATCTCCCCTTACATGAAATTCAAACTTTCCAATAGTCCCTGAACTATCTGTTAAAGGTTGCCAATTTAATTCAGCGATATCATCATAAAGGAAAAGCAAATTCTTTAAGTTCCAGACAAGGTCAACTTCAACTGTGTCGCCATCTTGACCTGGATTATAAACTTTAACAGTATAACCATCTGCCCCTTCTATCACTTCGCTAGTAACATCTGTCAGTTCAGCACCGTTTTTCGCGACCTGAACCTTTGGATGAGGGTCAATGTCAAATCCGCTAGGCATCTTGCCAGCCCGTCCAAGTCCCACGATTTGACCCTTAAAGTCCTCCTCAAACTGGTAAACTATCTTCTGTCTAAATTCTGCTGTATTGTCTGCATGAATATACAAATCACCTTGATAAGAGTTTATCTTGAAATCAATGGCAAAAACAGAGAATGGCAGAAGACAAAACAAGCCTAACACCAGTAAGAAAAAAGTTTTTTTCATCAACTAAGCCCCCTTTTTATCTTTGCTATCATTATATCATTTTTTCACAAGTAAGGGCTTACCTATATTGAAAAATAGATTTTTTTTCGATAAAATAGGAGACAGTTATTTTTTAATAGATTAGAAATAGGAGAAATCATGAGAAAAATATACTTATCTATTTTCACAAGTCTCTTGCTGATGCTGGGACTTGTCAATGTTGCTCAAGCCGATGAATATTTACGCATCGGGATGGAAGCAGCATATGCTCCCTTTAACTGGACTCAGGACGATGATAACAATGGAGCTGTCAAAATCGATGGGACTAACCAGTATGCTAACGGATACGATGTTCAAATCGCCAAGAAAATCGCTAAGGACTTAGGTAAAGAACCTTTAGTTGTTAAAACCAAGTGGGAAGGTCTAGTCCCTGCCCTTACTTCTGGTAAGATTGACATGATTATCGCAGGTATGAGTCCTACTGCTGAGCGCAAACAAGAAATTGCCTTTTCGAGCAGTTACTACACTAGCGAACCAGTTCTACTAGTCAAAAAAGATTCTGCCTACGCAAATGCTAAATCTTTGGATGACTTTAACGGTGCAAAAATCACTTCTCAACAAGGTGTCTACCTTTATGACTTGATTGGTCAAATCCCAGGCGCTAAAAAAGAAACTGCCATGGGAGACTTCGCTCAAATGCGCCAAGCACTTGAAGCTGGTGTTATCGATGCTTATGTTTCTGAACGACCAGAAGCTCTGACTGCTGAAGCTGCTAACTCTAAGTTCAAGATGGTTCAAGTAGAACCAGGTTTCAAAACTGGGGAAGAAGATACGGCTATTGCCATTGGACTTCGTAAAGATGACAATCGTATTAGCCAAATCAATGCCAGCATTGAAACCATTTCAAAAGATGACCAAGTTGCCTTGATGGATCGTATGATTAAGGAACAACCTGCCGAAGCTACAACAACTGAAGAGACTAGCAGTAGTTTCTTTAGCCAAGTCGCTAAAATTCTTTCTGAAAACTGGCAACAACTCTTGCGTGGTGCTGGTATCACTCTTTTAATCTCTATCGTCGGAACCATCATAGGTCTCATTATCGGCCTTGCCATTGGTGTCTTCCGTACTGCTCCTCTATCTGAGAATAAAGCCATTTACAGCTTACAAAAACTAGTCGGCTGGATCCTCAATGTCTATATTGAAATTTTCCGTGGTACGCCAATGATTGTTCAATCGATGGTTATCTACTATGGAACTGCCCAAGCTTTCGGGATCAACCTTGACCGCACACTAGCTGCTATCTTCATCGTTTCGATCAACACCGGTGCCTACATGACCGAAATCGTTCGTGGTGGTATCCTAGCAGTTGACAAGGGACAATTTGAAGCCGCAACTGCACTCGGTATGACTCATAACCAAACCATGCGTAAGATTGTCCTACCTCAGGTAGTCCGTAACATCCTACCAGCAACTGGTAATGAATTTGTCATCAATATCAAAGATACATCTGTATTGAACGTTATCTCTGTTGTCGAACTTTATTTCTCAGGAAATACCGTAGCAACTCAAACCTATCAATACTTCCAGACATTTACAATCATCGCCGTGATTTACTTTGTCCTCACCTTCACCGTAACACGTATCCTACGATTCATCGAACGCCGCATGGACATGGATACCTATACTACAGGTGCTAACCAAATGCAAACGGAGGATTTGAAATAATGACACAAGCAATCCTTGAAATTAAACACCTCAAAAAATCCTATGGACAAAACGAAGTGCTAAAAGACATTTCTCTAACTGTTCACAAGGGTGAAGTTATCTCTATCATCGGAAGCTCTGGAAGCGGAAAATCAACCTTCCTACGCTCCATTAACCTACTTGAAACTCCAACTGATGGACAAATCCTTTATCATGGACAAAACGTTCTCGAAAAATGCTATGACCTCACGCAATACCGTGAAAAGTTGGGGATGGTGTTCCAATCCTTTAACCTCTTTGAAAATCTTAACGTACTTGAAAACACAATTGTCGCTCAGACAACTGTCCTTAAACGCGAACGTACAGAAGCTGAAAAGATTGCCAAAGAAAACCTAGAAAAGGTCGGCATGGGAGAACGCTACTGGCAAGCCAAACCAAAACAACTCTCAGGTGGTCAAAAACAACGTGTAGCCATCGCTCGTGCCCTTTCAATGAATCCGGACGCCATTCTCTTTGATGAACCAACATCAGCTCTCGATCCAGAAATGGTTGGAGAAGTCCTCAAAATCATGCAAGATCTGGCTCAGGAAGGCTTGACTATGATTGTCGTAACCCACGAAATGGAATTCGCCCGTGACGTCTCTCACCGTGTTATCTTTATGGATAAGGGTGTGATTGCTGAAGAAGGCAAACCAGAAGACCTCTTCACCAATCCTAAAGAAGACCGTACAAAAGAATTCCTTCAACGCTATCTCAAATAAAAAGAAAAGGCTGCATCAACCGTGCAGTCTTTTTACTAGCCAAAAAATGAAAAGGCAGACCCTATTCAAGAATCCACCATTATCCAAAGATTAATCTTCAAATTTTTCATGATTTTTATCATAGAAATCAATTAAACCTAGAGCCGTTTCAAACGAAATATTTTTAACTTTTGCACGCCCCTGCGCTAGAGCAATGATAGACATTTCACGAGCATTCGTTTCTTTAGAGATACGGTAGCCTGTGATTTTCTTATCACGAACCCAGCCAACAACTGATTCTACTTTTTCAAAGTTTGACTTAGCCATGTCTTTCTCCTATTTTCTTATTTACGATATTTAATTGTATACGCTTTTATGCTTTTTGTCAATAAAAAAACATATATTCAATAAAATAAACGCCCTTATTTTTACTTGCTATCTTATTAAAGCTTATAATATATAGGTTTTTCACTGTCGAAAACAATTTTTATAGTTCTTTAAAACAATTGTATTATTAAATCTTATTTATGTAATAATATTCATATTTGACAGATGCTGATTCTCGATAATCTAGACATATTCTAATCTTATTTCATATTATTTATTCCACTGCAAAACAAAAAAATTTGACAAAATAATCTTCTGCTCTAAACCATTTCTAACGAGTATTTTTCTCCTTTTAGACTTTTTCATGTCTGCACCAGCATTCAATCATTTGGTCAACTTGTACTATTTATTTACTTTATCAAGTTTACTTTTTATTTCTCCTACCCATTAAAAAGCGAGTAGCTAGGAAACCGTAGTATTCTATGTTTCATTTTTCTACGGTCTTCATCTTCCGAGTATCCCGTCACTCTTCTCAGTAACCTCAGTATAAGGCTTCTCATTAGTATTGATTATTTTTTCTAATTCCTATTATATTTAGCCAAATTTCAGATTAGCTATATATAAAATAGTAGATTTCAAAAAACTCCTTACATATAACAAGTAATTTTACTCCCTTACTATAAACTGAATCAAAAAACATAGGTACTATAATGAGTTATGATAGAAATAGCGTAACCGATTTCCTAAGTCCATAGGAATCGCCCCCTTTCTTCATCTTCATTATAGCACCTATACATCAATTGTGCAAATAATATGATATTTTTTTATTAGTCCTCAGACAAGCATATTATAGAGCGTTTCGTTACCATTTAAGTTAATATAAGCTGGATCAAAACCTTCCATTCGACGAATCAAGCCTGCATAATCATGCTTATCTGACAAGGCAATCCCAATCAATACTGGGCCTGTCCCCTTGCTAGCTCGTTTGATATACTCAAAACGTGTGATATCATCATCTGGCCCCAAGATATCATTTACAAATTCACGCAAAGCCCCCGGACGCTGTGGAAAATTAACCACAAAGTAATGCTTGATTCCATCATAAATCAAGGCACGTTCTTCCATTTCAGGCATACGGTTGATATCATTATTTCCTCCAGAAATGATACAACAAATGGTTTTCCCCTTGATATATTCAGCCAAAACCTCTAAAGAGGCGATACTAGCCGCTCCAGCAGGTTCTGCGACAATCCCTTGCTTAGAGTAAAGGTCAATCAAGGTTTCAGAAATCAATCCCTCATCGACACCTACCAAAGTTTGAACATGTTGACGAGTTGCTTCATAGGTCAACTGACCTACCTTTTGCACAGCAATCCCATCCGCAAATTTGTCAATTTCTTTGAGTTTAACAGGTCCACCAGCTTCAAAAGCAGCCTTCATGGAACGCGCTCCATTAGCCTCTACCCCAATGACTTCAATTTCTGGACTTGTTTCCTTGATATAGGTAGAAACCCCAGCAATGAGACCGCCACCACCAACAGGAACCAAGACAGCATCAAAATCAATCGATTCTTTTCGAGCTTCTTCTAAAATCTCATAAGCAACTGTCCCTTGACCTGCCTGAACATGGGCATCATCAAAAGGATCAATAAAGGTACGATTTTCAGAAACTGTAAATTCTTGAGCTGCTTTGGCTGAGGCATCAAAGGTATCTCCAACTAATTTAATAGTCACGAAGTCCCCACCAAAAAAGCGAACTTGACCAATCTTTTGTTGCGGAGTAGTAATGGGCATAAAGATAGTAGCAGGAATCTTCATTTCATTACAAGTATAGGCAACTCCCTGCGCATGATTTCCCGCAGAAGCACAGACTACCCCACGCTCACGTTCTTCCTTGCTGAGCTGGGAAATGGCATAATAGGCACCACGGATCTTAAAAGAACGAACACGTTGTGCATTTTCTTTTTTCAAATAAATCTTAGCACCATACTTCTCCGATAAATAATGGTCATAATCAAGCGGTGTATTAACGACCACACCATTCAAGACCTTGTGAGCCTTGATTATATCTTTTGAACTTAACATCATTTTCTCCTAGACTATTTCAAACTTATCGTAATCCATCTTTTAAAAAGAGATGAATTGATTATAAAAGCGAGTTAGTCCCCCAACTCGCCTTCACCTTAATTTCTATCAATTAGTTATAGATTTTGAATGCATCGTCGTCGTTTTTACCAACGAATGGCATTGCTTTACGCAATTCTGCACCAACTTTTTCAATTTCAAGGTTAGCTGCTTGTTCACGGTAAGCAGTCAATTTTGGACGTCCAGCTTTATAGTCATTTACAAAGTCATTTGCAAATTTACCATTTTGGATGTCTGCCAAGACAGCTTTCATATTTTCTTTAACTTGCTCAGTAATCACACGTGGACCTGATACATAGTCACCGTATTCAGCAGTGTTTGAAATTGATTGACGCATTTTCTTGAATCCACCTTCATAGATCAAGTCAACGATTAATTTCATTTCGTGAAGAACTTCAAAGTAAGCCAATTCTGGAGCGTAACCTGCTTCTGTCAAGACTTCGAAACCAGCTTCGATAAGGGCAGTCAAACCACCACAAAGTACAGCTTGTTCACCAAACAAATCTTCTTCAGTTTCTTCTTTGTATGTTGTTTCAAGAAGACCTACACGAGCTGCTCCAACACCTTTACACCAGTCCATAGCAATGTTTTTCGCATTTCCTGTTGCATCTTGGTATACTGCGTAAAGAGCTGGAACACCAAATCCTTCTTCATAAGTACGACGTACCAAGTGTCCTGGTCCTTTAGGAGCACACATGAAGACATCTACATCTGCAGGAACTTTGATAAATTCAAAGTGAATGTTGAAACCATGGGCAAATCCAACTGCATTCCCAGCTTCCAAGTTTGGAGCGATTTCTGCTTCGTACAATTCTTGTTGGATTTCGTCTGGTGCCAAAATCATGATAACATCAGCCAATTTAGTAGCTTCTGCTACTGTATAAGTGTCAAATCCATCTTCTTTTGCTTTATCAAAAGATTTACCTGGACGTACACCGATGATGACATCGCGACCTGAATCACGCAAGTTTTGTGCATGCGCATGTCCTTGTGAACCATAACCGATAACGGCAATTTTTTTACCGTCAAGTGCTGCTACTTTAACATCTTTTTCGTATTCCATTTGAACTGCCATAGTTTTTTCTCTCTTTTCTATTATTTATTGCCTTTTAGGCTGGATTAACAAATTTAAGTTGGATTTTTAATCACGGGTAAATCCAGTGGCACCCGTTCGAGCAATATTGCGAATACCGTATGGTCGAATGACTCGCAACAGAGCTTCACTCTTTTCAGCATTTCCTGTCATCTGAATGGTAATCGAGCTTGGCGCTACGTCTACCACCGTTGCACGGAAAGGTTGAATAATCGCTAGAATCTCAGCGCGCTTCTCAGCTGGCGCTGACATCTTAACCAAAATCACCTCGCGCTCCAAATGAGGCTTGTCTGTAATATCACGAATGCGAATCACATCAATCTGACGATTGAGCTGTTTGATAATTTGCTCCACCTCATCATGTGAAGCAACATCAATAATAATGGTGATCCGCGATACATTCGGATCTTCTGTTGCTCCAACAGAGATACTTTCGATATTAACCTGACGACGAGACAGGACACCGGTAAAGCGATTGAGGACTCCTGATCGATTCTGTAGTTTTGCTGTTAACATTCTACGCATGGAACTTCACCCCCAACATCTCATGATTACTCTTACCAGCTGGTACCATTGGTAACACCTGTTCCTTACGAGAAATATCTACCTCGATTAGCATAGGAACATTCTCAGTGATGACTTCAAGGTCTTGAGCCAAGGTCTCAGGATTGTCAAACTTATAGTTTTTAATGCCATAAGCCTGTGCCATCAGTTGGAAATCAGGAAGAGTATCAAAGACCGACTCAGATGTTCTACCTTCATAGAAGGATTCTTGCCACTGGCGAACCATTCCAAGTGAGTGGTTGTTCAGCATAACCACCTTGATTGGCACCTTGTAAATGTTCAAAATAGCCAATTCTTGGTTAGTCATTTGGAAACCGCCATCCCCAACAAACAAGACTACTTCCTTATCTGGGTTAGCAATTTTAGCTCCAATTGCTGCTGGAATTCCGAATCCCATGGTTCCCAAACCACCTGAAGTCACTAACTGACGTTCATTTTGGTAAGGATAATACTGGGCTGTCCACATTTGGTGTTGACCAACGTCTGTTACCACAATAGCATCTCCATTCGTCAACTCACCGATGCGTTCAATAACGGCTTGTGGTTGAACCACACGCTCTTTCTTGTCATAAGAACGAACACGGTTCTTGTCTTTAGTGACTTTCTCAATCCATTTCTCAGTATTATTATGAATTGTTGGTTCGGCCAGCAACATTTGCAAGGCTTTCTTAGCGTCTCCAACTACAGGAATATCCGCACTGATAATCTTGCCAATCTCAGCTGGGTCAATATCAATGTGAGCAACCTTAGCATTCTTAGCGAAGGTCTTAGGATTCCCCGTCAAGCGGTCATCGAAACGGCAACCAATACTAATCATAAAGTCCGCTTCTGTCATGGCAATATTAGCTGCGAATGACCCGTGCATGCCTCCCATTCCAAGGAAGAGTGGATGACTCGTTGCAATCGTTCCTTGTCCCAAAAGACTGGTTACCACTGGAATTTGATAGCGTTCTGCAAATTCATTTAATTCTGCAGCTGCTTCAGCATAACTAATTCCACCACCAGCTAGCAAGACTGGTTTTTTAGCCTTGGATAATTGCTTCAAGATTTTCTTGATTTGCATATCATTTGGCTCAAGAGTCGGTTGATAGCTTGGTAGGTTCACTTCTGGTGAATAGATGAAGTCCGTTTCTAAAGCAGATACGTCTTTAGGTAGGTCAATGACAACTGGCCCTGGTCGACCTGTAGTTGCGATATGGACAGCTTCCGTAATGATTCGAGGGATATCAGCTGTCTCACGAACTTGGTAATTGTACTTAGTGATTGGCATGGTAATTCCCACAATGTCTGCCTCCTGAAAGGCATCCTTCCCAATCCCTGCTCGCGCCACCTGACCTGTAAAGACCAAAAGGGGAACACTGTCGCTCATGGCATCCGCAATCCCTGTAATGGCATTTGTTGCTCCCGGTCCGCTAGTGACGACGGCAACACCCAACTTTCCAGTTGATTTGGCATAACCTTCAGCTTCATGCAGACAACCTTGCTCATGGCGTCCTAGAATGTGGCGAATGCCTTTAAAATTATATATCGCATCATAAAAAGGCAAGACTGCACCACCAGGATAACCAAAGATGGTATCAATTCCTAAATCACGAAGTGTTTCCAAAACTAGGTCCGACCCCGTCTTAGGAGATTCTAAACTGATTTTCTCCATTGTTCCCCTTTCTCTTCTCTTAAAAATAACTTGTTACTATCATACCATTTTTTCAAAATTTTTCAAGACAAAAGAAGAAATTTTCTGAATTTTCTATTTTAACGTTTATTTATGAATGTTATTTTTGTTTTTATTAAAAAGATACCGATTTCATTTACTAAAAAAGAAAAAAGAACTGATTTCTCAGTCCTTCATTAATCTTATTCCACACTAAATAGGTATGGGTAAACCGGTTGTTCTCCTTGGTGAATCTCGACTTCAACGTCTTCGAATTCTTCTACGATTTCTTGAGCAATTTCATTGGCAAGTTCTTCGCTTCCATCTTCACCGACATAGAATGTTACGATTTCACTATCTTCATCCAACATATGTTTCAATGTTTCAGTCAAGGTTTGGTGCATGTCAGGGTTTGACACGAGAATTTTCCCATCCACCATACCAAGATTATCATTTTCATGGATTTCTAAGCCATCAATCGTTGTATCACGCACAGCTGTTGTGACGCTTCCGCTAACGACATCGCTAAGAGCAGCTGTCATACGCTCTTGGTTTTCTTCGATGGACTTGCTTGGATCAAAGGCAAGAAGACTAGTCAATCCTTGAGGAAGAGTACGAGCTTCAACCACTACTGCTGGTTGTTCCAAAACTTCTGCTGCAGATTGAGCTGCCATGAAGATATTCTTGTTATTTGGCAGGAAGATGATGTTACGAGCATTGACCTGTTCAACAGCCTTGATAAAGTCTTCTGTTGAAGGATTCATGGTTTGACCGCCTTCGATAACATAATCAACACCTTGGGAACGGAAGATATCTGCTAGGCCTTTACCAGCCACTACAGCAATCAAAGCATACTCTTTTTCTTCAGCTGGCTTGCTAACTTGAGCAGCTTCTTTCTCAACCTGTGCTTCGTGTTGGTTCCGCATATTGTCAACTTTTACCTTGACCAAGCTACCATATTTGAGACCTTCTTGCATAACCAGTCCTGGATCTTCTGTATGGACATGGACTTTGACAATTTCATCATCATTGACAACAAGAAGAGAATCCCCGAGTTCATTCAAGTAGTTACGGAATTCGTCGTAGTCAAAATCTTTGGCATAAGTTGGACCTTGCTTGAGAGCTACCATGATTTCAGTACAGTAACCAAAGGTGATGTCCTCAGTCGCTACGTGACCAGCTACTGACTTGTGGTGTTCTGCATTGATCATTTCACTCATATTAGCAGGAGTCGCTACAAAGTCCTCAGATGCAATATATTCGCCAGTAAGGGCTGAAAGGAAACCTTCATAGATGAAGACCAGTCCTTGACCACCTGAATCCACAACGCCAACTTCCTTCAAGACTGGAAGCATGTCTGGTGTTTTAGCTAGAGCTGTTTTAGCACCTTCCAAGGCTGCGCGCATGACTTCAACAGCGTCATCTGTTTGCTCAGCTTTTTTCTTAGCACCGATAGCAGCTCCGCGAGAAACCGTCAAAATAGTTCCTTCAACTGGCTTCATCACTGCCTTATAGGCAACTTCCACACCTGATTGGAAGGCGAGGGCCAAGTCTTGACCTGTTAACTCGTCTTTATCCTTGATGGCTTGTGAAAATCCACGGAAAAGCTGAGACGTAATAACTCCTGAGTTTCCACGCGCACCCATCAAAAGACCTTTGGCAAGAATGCTCGCTACCTCGCCAACTGTAGAAGCTGGCTTATCTGCAACTTCTTTAGCACCATTTTCAATGGTCATTCCCATGTTTGTTCCAGTATCTCCATCTGGAACTGGAAAGACGTTTAATGAATTGACATATTCAGCTTGCTTATTCAAGCGAGTTGATGCAGCCTGCACCATTTCTTGAAATAAGCTAGTAGTAATTTTTGACACGGTTATTCTCCTACAACTTTGATATTTTGAATGTAGACATTTACAGTCTGAGCAGTAATTCCAAGTTGGTTTTCCAAACTAAAACGAACACGCTCTTGAATGTTTTTTGACACTTCGCTAATCTTTGTTCCGTAGCTCAACACGGTATATACATCAACTGCAATACTGCCATCTTCGGCCGCCTTTACGACGACACCTTTGGAATAATTTTCCTTACCTAGAAGGGCTTGGAAATTATCTTTGAGGGCATTTTTACTAGCCATACCGACCACACCAAAAATCTCAGTTGCTGCTCCACCTACGACGGTTGCAATCACTTCATCTGTTAGTTCGATTTGACCATCTTTTGTATTAATTTTTACAGTCATCCTTTTTACCTCAACTAGTTGATACTCTATTTTATCATATTTCAGCCCAAGTGTAAAAGCAGAATACTGTATCAGCGGATATTTACTCCGTTTTTCAAATGATTTTATACCTACAGTAAAAGAAAAAAGACCCTAAGGTCTCCTTACTTTTATTATTAAACGCGTTCAACTTTACCTGATTTCAAAGCACGAGCTGAAGCCCAAACTTTTTTAGGTTTACCATCGATAAGAACAGTAACTTTTTGAAGGTTTGGTTTTACGGCACGTTTTGTTTGGTTCATCGCGTGTGAACGGTTGTTTCCTGATACAGTCTTACGACCTGTAAAGTAACATACTTTAGCCATTTGTGTTTTCCTCCTATTAGATCTAATATAGCGGATGTGCTAGCACCACATACTGTACTATGTTATCACACTTTCTCTGTTTTGGCAAGGGGATTGGAAGATTTTTTTATTTAACGTAAACAACTCCTAATTTCCCAAAAGCCACATCTCCACGAATAATCAAGGTTTTGCTGGTTGGGGCTAGAGGAGTATCTGCCTTGGCTACGCCACAGAAAGTTTCTACCTTTAAATCAACTCCCCAATGTTGAGGCACGTAGATAACTGCATTCCCAAATCCGACTTCTATCTTCAAGGTTGCGCTATCTCCTAACATCTCTGCATTGTCATAATATATCTTGGCATTGCCAAAACCAACTTCTACTTGATCTTCTACCAATTCTTGCTCTTGCTTGTAGAAAGTCCCAGTCCCAAAAGCAACTTCCTTATCTATAAGAATGTTTTTTTCACCATCATACCACCATTTTTTCCCATTCCAAGTTCTGTTAGAATGAGTAAGTGCGTTGACACCCAGTACGATTAAAATACTAGCCCAGAATAGTGACTGATTTGGAATCGGTAAAATATCATAAAAGTGGTTAGCAATCATTAAGGCTACTAGAGCTGTAAAAGAGGCTGAAGTTAAGTGGCGACGCAACAAAGCTCCGACTGATTGGTAGGCAAAAAAAGCAATACCAATCAAGGGCCAAATTTGCCCCCCCAGAGAAGGGATTCCAAAATTCCCCTGCAATAATACTAAAGCCGCCAAAACAAGCAATACAATACCAAATGCTTTCTTTTTCATCTTATTACCTCATGTTTCTTAGATTTTCTTTTAGGAGGGATTGATAATGTCGTGAGACATGAACCTCCTTGTGGGTTTGATAAAAGGAAATGGTGCCCGTTCCTGAAAAGGACTTGTCCACCGAATAGACTTGCCGAATATTAGCAATAGTTGACTTGGATACCCGACTAAAATAACGGGGCAGGATAGCTTCTAACTCATAGAGTTTAAGCCGAACCTCGTAGGCATCTTTCTGGGTATGGGCATAAATCTTGCTACCTTCCGTCTCAAAGAAGAGAATTTCCGACAAGTCCAGATAATATTCGCCCGTCCCCTTGTAAAAAATCAACCGAGGAGACTTGGACTCTTGCAAGAGGAGCTGTAAATCCGCAATCTCATCTGTCAAAGCCACTGCCTTGATGACAATTTCAGTTTCCTCTAAATTGCTGTCAATTTCGATTCGTAACTTCATTCCATCTCCTTTCTGACTCTACTATATCAAAGCTAAAATAAGAAAACAAGAGCAAAAAAGCAAGTGGTTACTTTAGACTCGTAAGTGGTTGTAGGACCGCCTTAACTTACAGGTCAACATAGAAAGAAAAGCACACCCCACACAAGAGCACAAATATAACCAACCACTACATCCTTGGGATAATGCACGCCACCTAAGACTCTCACTAGACCTAGGAAGGCTGATAATGTCAAACAAATCATCCCCATAGTTAAACTAGCATGAAGGCAAGCCATGGAAATAATGGTTGCTGAAAAGACATGACGACTGGGCATAGACTGACCAGGACTATCTCTGTCAAGCAAAGGTTTAATATCCCATTCCTCATAAGGCCTAGGGGCATTGATTTTCTTACGAAGAAAGGACAAAATCACAAAACCTGACGCTGGAATAAACAAATAGATTCCGACCTGTTTCCCAAGTCCTTGTTGGAGATAGGTAATTGCTAACAAGGTTAGATAAATCATAGGCATAACTATCGTCATGAACCGATTGAAAGCTCTTAACAAGCTCAGAAGAAAGGGCTTATTTCCAATGTTACTAGCAATGTGGTCATACCATTCTTGATAATTCTTCATATATTTTCTCATCACTTACTCAAATTTTATTTGCAGGGAAGCACTTGTCTTCTAGTATAGTGCAGAAAAAGAAGGCCGTCAAGCCTTCTTTGGGTTTATTCTTCTACTTCATCTTCTGTAAACTGACTGTTGTAGAGATCAGCGTAGAAGCCAGCTTGCGCCATCAGCTCATCATGATTTCCTTGCTCTATGATATTTCCATCTTTCATGACAAGAATCAGATCCGCATTACGGATGGTTGACAAGCGGTGGGCGATGACAAAGGAAGTTCTGCCCTCCATCAAACGATCCATAGCTTTCTGAATCAATTCCTCTGTACGGGTATCAACAGAAGAAGTCGCTTCATCTAGGATTAGGAGTGGCGCATCTTTCAGCAAAGCACGAGCAATGGTCAAGAGTTGTTTTTGTCCGACAGACAAGGTTACTGTATCATCCAAGACAGTATCATAACCATCTGGCAGGGTCATGATAAAGTGGTGAATCCCCACAGCCTTGCTGGCTTCAATCACACGCTCATCACTAATCCCCTTTTGGTTATAGATGAGATTATCTCGGATAGTACCTTCAAAGAGCCAAGTATCCTGCAAGACCATTGAAAAGGCATCATGTACTTCCGAACGCTTCATCTCTTTGCTATCCACACCATCGATGCGGATACTTCCCTTATCAATCTCATAGAACTTCATCAAAAGATTGACAATGGTTGTCTTACCAGCTCCGGTCGGTCCGACAATGGCAACCTTTTGACCTGCATGAGCGGTCGCAGAAAAGTCATGAATAATGGTTCGCTCTGGTGTATAACCAAAGGATACTCGATCAAAGACTACTTGACCTTTCATATTGCTCAATTGTCTTGCTTTATGGGATTCGTCTTCCATTTCCTCTTCAGCTAGGAATTCGAAGACACGGCCCATGGCTACACTAGCCTGCTGAAGACTGGTAATCCCTTGGGCAATTTGTGAAAGAGGCTGAGAAAAGATACGAACGTAGGCCATAAAGGCAACGATAATCCCGATACTAATCTGTCCATTCAGAGCCAAGGCTGCACCAACAATAATCACCAAGGCATAGCTAAAGTTCCCAATAAACATCATAATCGGCATCATAATTCCTGAAATAAATTGAGATTTCCAGATACTATCATACAGACGATTGTTTAATTTCGCAAATTCTTCTTTCGTGCTCTCGATAGCATTGTAACTGGTCACCACATTATGGCCAGAGTACATTTCCTCCACATAACCATTGACAGCTGCCAAATCCTGTTGCTGACTCTTAAAAAAGCCCTGTGATTTGCCCATAAAGACGGATACAAAAACAAAACCAATAAGGGTTGACACAACCGTCACCAAGGCTAAAATCCAGTTCATCCCAAACATGGTTACCAAGACTGCCACGACCAGTAAAGTGGATGAAAGAACTGTTCCCAGACTTTGATTAAGGGACTGGGCTGCAGTGTCAACGTCATTAGTTACACGAGACAAAGTATCCCCCTGAGAGTGTCCATCAAAATATCCCAATGGTAGGCTATTGATTTTCGCTGCAATAGCTCTTCTCAAACGCTCTGAAAAACGTTGAATAGCTGTTGTAAACAGAAAGGCCTGCAAATAATTTGATAGGAGTCCAATCACATAGATGACGGCCAAAAAACCACCAATAGCTGCAACCGCAGCGACATCCACACTTGTTTCTAAACCACTAGCAATAATATTAGTCATTTCCTTGATACGGGTTGGACCATATACAGTAATGATATTGGATGCGATTGTTGCTAGAAAGGCGATTAGAAGGGCAAACTGGAGACCTGCAAGATAGGGTTTACTCTGTTTCCAAAGAGACATTTTTTTATTTTCCATGTTCCAATTCCTCCTTCGATAGTTGTGAATAGGCAATTTCTTGGTAAACTTCGTTATTAGCTAGAAGTTCCCTGTGGGTGCCTTGCCCCACGACTTTTCCTTGATCCAAGACCAAAATCAAATCTGCATCCATAATTGTTGAGATACGCTGTGCGACGATGAGCTTGGTCATAGATTTTGTTTTCTCTGCTAGCTCTTGGCGTAGGACACGATCTGTCTTGTAATCCAAGGCTGAGAAGGAGTCATCAAAGATGAGGATTTCTGGCTTACGAGCCAAGGCACGCGCAATGGCCAAACGTTGTCTTTGTCCACCTGAGAAGTTAGTTCCTCCTTGGGCCACTTCTGACGCTAAGCCCGCTTCCTTGTCTTCGATAAAGTTCTTAGACTGGGCTAACTCCAAAGCCTGCCACATAGCCTGCTCACTAAGTGGTGTTTCTTGGCTGCGTCCAAAGTCTAGATTGCCCTTGACATCACCTGAAAAGAGAACAGCTTTTTGTGGAATATAGCCGACCTTATTGCACAAATCTTCCAAACCGTAATCTTGAACATTGACACCATCCACCAGAATTTCCCCTGCTGATACGTCATAGAAACGTGGAATCAGATTGACTAGAGTTGACTTACCAGAACCAGTTGAGCCGATAAAGGCAACTGTTTGGCCAGCTTCTGCTCTAAAGCTAACATGCTCGATAACTGCCTCCGAATTTGCAGCATAGCGGAAGGTCACATCCTTAAATTCGACCTGACCTTTGAGATTTTCATCAGCCAACTGCACTTGAGCAGGATTTTGGATAGAAGAATGCAAATCTAGAACCTGATTAATCCGCTTGGCAGAGACCATAGTTCGAGGAAGAACGATGAAGAGCGCCCCCATGAGAAGGAATCCCATGACAACCTGCATGGCATAAGACATGAAAACAACCATATCACTAAAGAGAGGCAGACGAGCTGTAGGAGCAGCATCGTTGATCACATAGGCCCCAATCCAATAAATCGCCACACTCAAACCACTTGAAATCCCCATCATGATGGGATTCAAAATGGCCATGAGACGGTTGACAAACAAATTCAAACGGGTCAATTCATCATTTGCTGCTGCAAATTTTTCATCTTGGTACTTTTCAGCATTGTAGGCACGAACAACGCGAATACCTGTTAGACTCTCCCGAGTGATACTATTCAGTTTATCAGTCAGACTTTGAATCAAGGACTGTTTTGGAAAGGCTAGCGTCATCAAAACTGTTGTCATCAAAACATTGACAATCACTGCCACAAGAACAGCCCAGAGCCAGTATTCTGAATGGCCTAAAATCTTCCCTATAGCCCAGATAGCCATAATCGGACCACGCGTAACCACTTGCAAGCCCATGGTGATCAACATCTGAACTTGAGTAATATCATTAGTGGTACGAGTTAGGAGACTTGGAATAGAGAATTTCTTAATCTCTGTCTGCGAGTAATCCAAAACTCGGTTAAAAATATCACTTCTCAGCCTACTAGTATAGGAAGCCGCCACTCTGGATGCAAAAAATCCAACTGCGACTGCGGACAAGAAGGCAAAAAAAGACATTCCGACCATCATACCTGCTGGTTGCCATAACTCATCTAAACTAGTTCCTTGAGTCCCCAGCAAATCCGTGATTTTCGAGATATAGGTCGGAACTTCCAACTCTAGATAGACCGAAAAGCATGTAAAGAGAATGGCTAGTAAAATCATCCCCCATTCTTTTCTACTAATTCGTTTAGCTAATTTCTTCATTCTCTCCTCCTATTCTCTTGATATTTTCCTGTAGTTGATTGAGGACTTTCTCAAAAATCAGTAATTCATCTTCATCAATGTCTGCCATCAACTGGTTGTCAATGCGTTCAAAGAAGGCCTTAACTTCTTGCATCTGAGAACGCGATTTGTCCGTCAAACGAACAAACTTGGCCCGCTTATCGACAGGACTCGCCTCCAATTCCACCAAACCATTTTGCACCATACGCTTGACCAAGTTACTCGCCACAGACTTGGTAATATTTAGTTCCTGCTCGATATCTTTAATCAAGACCAGTTTCTCTTTTTGTTCACACTGATCTAAAAAACGCAGAACCTGACCTTGTGGTCCACCCATAAATTCAATACCACAACGTTTGGCTTCCTTTTGCACCATCAAATGAATCTGGTGACCAAAACGCTTAAAAACTAACATCGGTTTGTCCATACTAACTCCTTTCTAACCATTGCATTTGGTTCTCCTGAGAACTAAATAAGTTTTCATGAGAACTATTTTACCACTTTGAAAAGAGATGTCAAGAAAAAGTTTTCATGAGAACTATTTTCTTGATTAAAAAAATCCCAAGTGATTTTCTCACTTAGGATTATGTTTTCTAGGTTAAATGTCTATCTTGCAAGTTTTAGTTTTGCTTCAAAATCATTGATCACCTTTTGCAGATTGAGCCGTCCTCTGTAGATGCCATAACCAAACAAGAGCATGGCTAAGACACCCAGAAGGGCTAGGACAATTCCTGCAATCAGTGCTAATAGATTAGTCTCATGAAAGAAGTAAATCAGAACAAGACCGATACTGGCAATGACAAAGAAGAGAGTAAACCAGCGTCCTAGATTTTCAATCATATGCTTCTGGTAGTGAATTTCTGTTTCATAACCTTGAATCAATTCTTGTTCTGTCATGATTTTCTCCATTCTTTATTTAAGTCAAACAAATTGATACTAGACTAGCAGCATATCGGACTTACTGCCAGTCTGAAACTTGAGTAGGAATTAGTATTTCAGTTGAGGATCAAAGATGCCCAGTGCTACACCAATCAAAGCAATGACAACCAAGAGGAGCATAACAAGGTTTGGTGATACTTTTTTCTTGGCCATCAGCCACCAGCAAAGGGTGATAAAGCCAGCTGTTAAGAGACCTGGATAAACACCGTCAATCTTTTCTTGTAGCTTCAAGAAGGCTTCGCCATCAGCATTTTTCAGCTCTAATGAAGTCGTTACAGATACCCAAGTTGCAGCAACTGCCCCGATAACCATACCACCAATGACACTGATTGCCTTACGAAGCGCCTGTCCTTTAGGTCCTACAAGGAATTCAACCGCCTTGTCCCCTAATTCATAGCCTTTGAAGTAGGCAAAGCGCATACCGCCATAGATGAGAACATTCCATACAAGGATGTAGAAGAGAGCCCCGATAGGATTTCCGCCTTTTGAGAGGCCAAGGGCAATCCCCAGCAGAACTGGGATTAGGGTTCCGACAACCAATGAATCACCGATACCTGCGATAGGTCCCATGAGACCGGCACGCATACCATTGATAGTTTCGCCGTCAACAGCGTCTCCATTGGCACGCGCTTCTTCCAAACCAGCTGTAATCCCCACTACCAAAGCTCCGAGCTGAGGTTCTGTGTTGAAGAAAGCCGTATAGGTCTGCATAGCTTCTTTCTGCTCTGCTTTGTCTTTGTAGAGTTCTTCCACGATTGGTAGCATAGAGGTCAAGTAACCAAAAGTCTGCATATGCTCTTGAGAGAAGCAAGTCAAATGACCATAGTACCAATGGTGGAATGATTTCGCTAAAGTCTTTTTAGTTATTTTCTTTCTTTCAGCCATCTTAGATATCCTCCTCATCGTCATCAAAGTCAGCCCCACCAGCCGGCGCGGTCACACGAGCTGATTTGATTACTTCCAATTCATAGTAAATTACTGCAAAAATCAGTGAAACAACTGCACTGGCAACCAAATTAAGACCAAGTGACTTAGCCAAGGTGAAGCCCACAAAGAATGGGATAAAGTCAGCAGCCTTGGTAACGATTTGTTTCAAGAGAATGGCAATACCTACACATGGGAGAAGAGCTCCGACTGTAAAGAGGGATTTCATGATGAAGCCATCCATTGGCAGGTGGGTCTTCATCAACTCAACCATATCGGGGCCAAACTTAGTGATAAGCATTGTTGGAAGGAAAGAGAAGACAAAGTGGGAAATCCAAGGATAAACCCAGTCAACAGCGTAAAGCTTTTTAAATTCGCCTTTTTCAACGGCTTTCCAGCCAATGTGCTGCCATAGCAGGTTTGTAGTGGCTGTTCCATAGAAGAGAACTGTACCGATAGTACCAACTGCTGCTCCGATTGGTGCAGCTGCTGCAGCAATAGCAGATTCAGACGTGATTCCTTTAGAATGAACAAATAAGATTGCGAGAGGAATCCCAATGTAAGAAATCGCCCGCACGTCAGCAGAAACTGTACCACCTGGTGTTACCAGAGCGATGTAGAGAACCTGAAGGGCTACCCCAACCATAATCCCTGTTGTTAAGTCTCCGAGAATCAGCCCGCTAATCAAGCCTCCGACCAGAGGACGTCCCAAAGTGTAGTTACCAATACTAGTACCACCCATACCAGGCATAGAAGCTAAACTAGCGAAAAGACCCAGTAAAGCGGCTTGCAGCCAAGAAATTGTCATAATAGACTCTCCTTTTCATTATTATAATTAAAAACCAAATTTAGACTTGAAATCGCTCCAATAACCGATGGAAACATCTGGTAGGAGCTGGAATTTGACTTTGTAGCCTGCTTTTTCTATCGCCTCAATCGCTTCTGCCTCTTCCTGGGTAATGGACTGGTTATTCCCCAGCTTAATAGCTCCAGGACGGTCATTAGCAGGGCCAATGATGATTTCCTTAACATCACCAGGTACAAAGCCTTGGTCCACTAGGATTTCTTTCATGTCCACAGGATTTTTCGTAATGAGGAAATAGCGGCTGTCTGACTCTGTGACCTTGCCTGATTTTTCCTTGAAGGCTTCCTTGGTCCAAACAAAAGTCTTCTTGTCAGAAGCTCCCTTGTAGGCCTGAATCAAAACCTTGTTTCCTGCTGCAGCATTATTTACTGCAATCAGGCCATCACAAGGGTATTCCTTGGCCCAGCGAGTGACTGTTTGACCGTGGATCATGCGGTCGTCAATCCGTACAAATGATACTGTCATCTTTAAAATCTCCTTTTATCTTTTAGAATGTATGACGGAAGTACTAAATGTCGTCTTCATCTTCTTCAGCTGCATCACTTACGACTTCAAATTCCTGCAAAGCAGCTGTAGCCTCGGAAAGGATAGCCTGAGCCAGATCTTTCCCGTCTAAGATGTCTTTCATAACCAAGCCAGTCAGTCCCATGGTCAGGTTCAAACCGCCCAAGATAACTGCTGAGTCGAGCTTACCTATGTCAGCTAAGACGCTCGCTGCTGTCGTCAGAGGACTGCCTCCTACAATATCAGCCAGAACTAAGACACTGTCATCAGTGCTTAAGCCATCTAAGGCCTGAGTAAAATCAACTGCAAAATCATCAACTGACTTGCCTTCCTGAAGACCAACCGCAATGACCTGATCCGTCTTGTCTCCGGCAAACATCTTCAAGGAACTCTGCACGCCTGCAGCCAGTCCCCCATGACTGACCAGTACAAGGTATTTCATCTTTCCTGCCTCCTTTTTCCTTCTAGCTCTTAGCCAAGTAAGGATTTATTGATGATTTTATTGTACAAGTTTTGGAATCGGTTTCATATTGTCAAATGTCACTTTGCCCAGATGACATTTGTCAGGAAACATATGACATTTGTCATATTTGTCTAGTCAGCTGTACCTTTCCTGCTCCTTTCAGAGCAAACAAAAAGAAAGCAGATTATTTTCCGCTTTCTATTTCTCTTTGAATGCTCGGCAAGGCACTGTCAATCTCTTGATTCTGCATAGCATTTTGAATCAGATAGTCCATCCGGTCCATGGTATGACGGTCTACTTCTAGACTGATGTCAATGATGGAGCGATTCATCATGTGGTCTAGCCTCTCAGAAGTCAAGGAATCCAAGCCAAAATCATCTGCCTGTAAGATTTCTCTAGCCTGTTGACTTTTCACCACAGATGGTAAGACTGAGGTCCCCTGCGATTTTTCAAACAAGGCCTGCTGGCTTTCTTTATCCTGTGACAGCAAGAGCATAAATTCCCAAGCCAGCTTCTCTTGCTTGGTATTGGAAGACATGGCAAAGAGCGAGGTCTTGACCTGTGTCCCCATCACCTGGCTATTAGCTGTTGGCATGGGGATACAGGTCCAAGAAAAGCTAGAATACTTGGCAACATGGTAAGGGTAAGGCTTGTAGGTCCGATACTGGGCCAGACTCATAGGATAGAAAGCCACCCGTCCCTCATCAAAGTCATTAGAAGTCACCTTATAGTGCTGGCTGAGCATATCTAGCTTGCTCATAAAGGCCAAGGCTTGGTGCATCTCTGCGCTGTCCACAGTGATACCGGATTTATCGGTAAGATGGCCGCCGTAAGCTACCAGAGCCTGCTGCCAAGTGTAATCCGTTATACCGTACTGATCCACCACACCATCGCCATTGGTATCCTTGGTTACTTTCTTGCAAATCTCATAGAAATCCGCCAGGGTCCATCCTGACTCAGGAATGCTAATTCCTTCTTTTTCAAGCAGGTCTTTATTGACACACATCATGATAGGATTGCTCTCAACTGGAAGGGCATAGCTGACTCCCTGATATTGCCCAGCTTCATAAGCCACTGGATAAAAAGCCTTTCGCTTATCATCCGTTAGGAGGGGATCCAAGGATTTAAGCGCGCCAGTCGAAGCCAACATGCTAAAGTCGTTTTCTGGCACCATAAAGAGATCTGGTTGCTCGCCTTTCAAGACTTGCTCTGCCAGCCAGTCAGCATAATCATCCTTGGGAATACCGCTTTCGTAAACGACCTTGACAGGAGGATGCGTCTTTTCAAATCTTTTAATCAGGCTGTCCAAGACCTTGTTTTCGCGACTGTTAGGCACATCCCAGCTAGAACCAGCATAGACCCCGATACGCAGGACTTTGTCCTGAGCTGAAGCCCAAAATACAAAAGCCAGAGCAACAGATATAATCAGGACAACCAGCAGGGACAAATTTCTCAATCTCCACTTCATTTGTCGCCTTCCTTACTAAAATCTCTCTGGGTGACTCCAGTCTGTACGGCCCAGATAGCCAGTTGGGTCCGGTCACGCAGGTTGAGCTTGGCTAGGATACCCGATAGATAATTACGGACTGTCCCTTCTGATAGAAAGAGTTTGGCTGCAATTTCCTTATTAGAAATCCCAAAGCTAATCTGCTGGATAATCTTCCACTCCGTCCGGTTCATGTCCTCCACATTTTCCTCTGTCACTGTGATGGCAAAGTTGGACTGGGCCATCTGTGAAAAGATTTTGAAGACCTTGGTGGCAATATTGGGATTGATCATAGCTCCGCCTCGATAGACTGTCTGAATAGCTTCATGAAGTTCTTCTGTCGAAACCCCTTTAAGAATATAACCAGATGCACCGTATTTGAGAGCTGAGAAGATAAATTCATCATCGTCAAAGGTCGTCAGGATGATAATCTTGACATCTGGATACTGCTCCTTGACAGCCTTGGTACAGAGAACACCATCCATGACTGGCATGCGAATATCCATCAAAATCACATCTGGGCGCACCCGATGAAGCTTTTCCAGCACTTCCTTGCCGTCTCCGACCGTCCCGACTACCTCAATATCTGCGTGGGCAGACAGAATGATTTGCAGAGACTCGCGAATCAAGGCCTGATCGTCTGCTATTAAAACCTTAATCATGTCTTCCTCCTATTTTTGGAATTTTGATATGCGTGTAGAAACCGTCCCGATTTTCAAAGCGGACGCTTCCGCCAATAATCATTAGGCGCTCCTGCATCTGCTTGAGGCCATAGCCATAGTAGAGTTCATCAAAGCCAACACCATCATCCTGAATGGTCATTACATAAGCTTCTTCTTCCTCTAGTAGCTCAATCCAGATAGTCTTGGCATGACCATGGCGGACAGAGTTGGTAATCGACTCCTGGATCACCCGGAAGACAATGTCTTCCTTGGCAATATCCAAGTCAATATTATCCCATTTGTAGAGGAGATGAATCTCCAAGTTGGAGATGGCTTCATACTCACGGATAATCTTAATCAGAGCTTCCTTCAAAGTGTTATTTTCCAGAGCTCCCGGGCGCATCTTATTGAGCGAGCCGCGGACATCACGGATACCATCTCGAACAACGACAGAGACATTATTAAGCTGCTCCTTAGCTCGGTTGGTGTCAATATCAACCAAGACCTTGACCGCATCAATACCAGCTGAAATACCCGTCAGGGCATGACCTAATGTATCGTGAATCTCTCTGGCAATCCGCTTCCGCTCTCGATCTTCTGCTATTTTCTCAGACAAAGCCAGGTAAGAGTTCAGCTCGCGATTGGCTTGAAAAGCCATGCGAAGCTCTTCCTCAATACGATGGCGCTCCGTAATAGCCGACAAGATATAGAATAGCAAGGAAATCATAAAGACGACAATATTAAGCGAGTAGAGAAAGTTCTTGCCAAATAAGAGCAAAAAGCGTACAAACTCAGGATAAAAACGAATATAGGTATCCAAAGACGGCAGCTTGATAAAGAGCGACATGAGGTTATAGTTGGACAAGAGCAGCATGCCAAAGCTCAAAATAATGAAAGAAAACCAGTACTTCTTGTCCTTGGAAGCATTGAACTCCTTAGAGCCATAGAAAATATCCGCAAACACCAAGAGAATCAAGCCATTGTAGGACGAGTGCAAGACGGAAAAGATGACCAGCATGAGCAGGATTTCAATAATGGTCGCCTTGTCATAGACGGACAGCTGATTGGGGTGGCGCTCCCGATAGTACATGACTAAAAGCAGACAGGCATACAGGCTAATGGATACCCAGAAGATTAGGCTAGGAGAGCCCGGAATGGCATCCAAACGCTCCAAAAGCGAGTGACTGAAGCCCTTAGCCGCTACATAGTTGGTCGCAAAGAGATAGATGGATGCATTATAGACAATGGCAAACAGATTGATGACCATTAAGGCGATTTTGCTATAAAAGATACTTTTTTGAGGTCTCATTATTGCCACCCTGTAACTGTGTATTGACTGATATTATCTCTATTAACCAGATGAACAGGAATCAGGTATTGGCTGTCGTAGGATTTCCCCTCCTGCATCAGCTCAATTACCTGTGCCACCTTGCGTCCCATCTGAATGGGCGATTGGGCCACGGTTCCCTCTATATCGCTAGTCGTAGCCAAAAAGTTTTTGATATCAGGCGATCCATCCACGCCGTAGATGGAGATTTTCTTATCAAGACCTTGATTTTTAATAGCAGCCAAGGCCCCGATAGCTGCCCGATCATTGAGCGCCATGACTACATTAAAGTCCAATCCTTCGTCTAAGGCACTTTTTACTTGCGGCATGCTTTCCTCTGTCTGGCCTAGTGTTTCTTTCTGGGAAATAATCTTGTAGCTAGGCTGTTTTTCAATCGTATCAATAAATCCCTGAATCCGGTCCATAGCAGAGACGGCATTGCGGTGCTCTAGAAGGAGAATATTAGCAGAAGGCAAGCGCTTCATCATGTCCTGGGCAATCAGGACGCCTGCTTGGTAGTTATCCGACACAATAGTCGTATCCACTTTTACATCCTGACTGATAGGCGCATCCACTACGATGATTTTAATCCCAGCTTTCTTGGCCTTTTGAAGAGAGGAAATGATACTTGGACTATTACTTTTTACCGGATTGATAACAATGACATCAACCTTTTCTCGGACAAAAAAGTCAATCTGCTGGCTCTGCTTGCCCTCACCCAGCTCAGGATCCCGCACGTAAAGCCGGCTGCCCTGCTGGTTGGTTTTCTTCTCCAGCTCCGCATTTAAGATCTTATAAAAATCATTATTCATGGTCATGTAGGTTGCCCCAATCTTGACCTGCTTCTCATCTGGCAGAACGCCCTTGAAATAAACAAAAAACAAAGCAAAAATAAGCAGAATGGAAAGTGGCCAGAGAGCCTTCTTCTGATAATGCTGACCCCGTTTTTTGACGTTAGCTGCTACCATTTTTCACCCCCTATGCCGTAAGCGCCTTTATGAAACATATAGGATTATTATATTACAAAACCGCCAAAAAGCAAAATCTTTCCAAAATGATTATCATAAAAAAGGCGCGACAGAATCTAAAAATTCATTGATTTTTGATTCTTGGTCCCACCTCGGCAATCATAATTAAACTTTTAAAAGCTTGAGAGAAATAGAATTCAGTCAAACAGATCTTGCATCTTACAAAACTGAATGCTGATTTTTTAGAGCTAGGTCATTTCCCAGCCCTTACTTCTTTTTTAAAATGGAAGTTCCTCTTCTTCCAACTCTAGATAAACCGAAAAGCAGGTAAAGAGAATGGCTAGTAAAATCATACCCCATTCTTTTCCACTAATTCATTTGGCTAATTTCTTCATTCTCTCCTCCTATCTTCTGAACATTTTCTTGCAACTGACCGAGAACCTTTTCAAAGATTGCCAAGTCTGACTTTGAAACACCATTTAGCAGACTCTGATCAATTCGTTCAAAGAAGGCCTTAACCTGCTGCATTTGAGAACGCGATTTGTCCGTCAAACGAACAAACTTAGCCCGCTTATCGACAGGACTCGCCTCCAGCTCCACCAAACTATTTTGCACCATACGCTTGACCAAGTTACTAGCAACAGACTTGCTAATATTGAGTTCTTGTTCAATATCCTTGATGAGCGTTAATTCTTGTTCATGCTCACGCCAACCTAAAAAACGCAGAACTTGTCCTTGAGGTACACCCATAAATTCAATACCACAACGTTTGGCTTCCTTTTGTACCATCAGATGTACCTGGTGTCCAAAACGTTTTAAAACCAACATCGGTTTATCCATACTTACTCCTTTCTAATCATTGCATTTAGTTCTCCTAGGAACTAAATAAATTTCCGTGAGAACTATTTTCTTGATTAAAAAAATCCCAAGTGATTTTCTCACTTAGGATCATATTTTCTATGTTAAATTAGAACCCGTCTACGTTTGTGTAGATCTTTTGTACGTCTTCGTCGTCTTCAAGAACGCTGTAAAGTTTTTCAAAGGTTTCAAGGTCATCGCCTGACAATTCCACTTCTGACTGAGGAATCATTTCCAATTCAGTCACTTGGAACTCTTCAACGCCAGACTCACGGAGAGCAACGATAGCCTTGTGAAGGTCAGTTGGAGCTGTGTAAACTGTGATTGTACCTTCTTCTGCTTCTACATCATCCACATCCACATCTGCTTCTAGCAATTGCTCAAAGACTGCATCCGCATCTTCACCTGCAAATACAATAACACCCTTGTTATCGAAGAGGTATGAAACAGAACCTGAAGCGCCCATGTTTCCGCCATTTTTACCAAAAGCTGCACGGACATTAGCCGCTGTACGGTTGACATTTGAAGTCAAAGTATCCACGATCAGCATAGAACCATTTGGTCCAAAACCTTCGTAACGTCCTTCTGTAAAGGTTTCATCTGTGTTTCCTTTTGCTTTATCAATCGCTTTATCGATAACGTGTTTTGGCACTTGGGCTTGTTTAGCACGGTCGATAACGAATTTCAAGGCTGAGTTTGATTCTGGATCTGGATCACCCTTTTTAGCTGCTACATAGATTTCTACACCAAATTTTGCATATACTTTAGAGTTAGCTCCATCTTTAGCCGTTTTCTTGGCTACGATATTGGCCCATTTACGTCCCATTAGGAATCTCCTTTTTTCACATTTTAATCTTTCTTATTATAACACAAGTTTTTTCGATTTTCACTAAAGGAAATGGATTTTATTCAGCAAATCGAGCTATGATGACACTTTTGTTGCCAAGATGGCCCTACCTTCTTTTATCAAGGGGTGACGAAACAGTGAGAAATACAGTTGGATAGTCATGGCAACCCAGATGAGTGGTTCGCAAAGGATAACTCCCTTATAGCCTGCCCAAGGGATAATCAAGACCACAAAAGCGATTTTCCCGATTAGTTCGATAAAACTAGATACCAGAGGAAGGACTTTTTGCCCCAACCCCTGCAAACAATTGCGATAAATCAATAAGAGACTCAAAATAGGATAAAAGGCTGAACTGATTTGCAGATAGAGACTTCCATTTTCTACCAAGTAGCTATCCGTCGAACTAGCCAAGAAGGAAACCAAGGCTGGACTGGTAAAAAAGAGGAAGACACAAACAAAAATTGCCCAGGATATACTTAAACGACTGCCGATTCGAAGTCCTTGAACAATGCGGTCTGGTCGCTTAGCACCTAAATTCTGAGAAGCAAAGGTCGTCATTGATGCAGAAATAGCGGTCATAGGAAGAAGGGCAAAGGCCATAATGCGTCGAGCCGCCGTCTGGGCACTAATAATCACTGCACCAAAGGTATTAACAGAAGACTGTAAAATCACACTGCCGATGGACACAATCGAACTCATCAAGCCCATAGCCAACCCTTGCTCCAAAAGATCCGCATACAAGGCCTTGTCCCATTTGAAATGCTTAAACTGAGGCAAAAGTTCTGGCACGCTCTTACGAATATAGTAAAAGCAGAGAAGCGCTGATAAGCCTTGCGAAATAATGGTAGCTAGTCCCGCGGATTGAACTCCCAGATGCAATTGCGTAATGAAATAGAGATCCAGAACCACATTAACCAGAGCAGAGAAAATCAGAAAACCAAGCGCAGCCAGACTGTCCCCAATGGACCGCAATAAACCTGCAAAGAGATTATAGGCAAAGCTGACACCGACACAGGTCACAATCATAGAAATATATTGATAGGACTGGGGAAGAATTTCTGCAGGAGTATCTAGGTATTGCAAGAGAGGATACAAACCAAGAAAGCCCAGCAGCATCACTACAACACTCAAAAGAGCGCCTAAAATCCAGGTGGCTGCTACTGCCTCCTTGATTTTAGTGAAATTCCGAGCTCCATAATAACGGGCAATGACAATTCCCATGCCATTGCCAACACCAAGAGTAAAACCTACAATCAGGTCAAAAATCGCTGTTGTCGCTCCTACTGCAGCCAAGGACTCTTGACCAAGAAAACGCCCAACAATCAAGACATCAGCAGTATTATAGAGCTGTTGAAAAATATTTGATAGCAAGATTGGGAAGGCAAAACTCAAAAGCGAGGGAAGAATCGGACCATGTATCAGGTCCACTGTTCGTTTTTTATTCATAAGGCTATTATATCAGCTTTCTAGAGGAGCGACAAGAAACAGCAAACTATGCGTGAGCTGAAAACCAGAAAAAGACAACGAAAAAACAGCGGATGTCCTCCACTGCTTTAACAGCTTATTCTTCAATTTCGATTTCAAGTTCGTCGCCTAGGTCAAGTGTAACTTCTTCATTCACAGAGTCTACTTGAACTGCTTCTTCTTTTTTGCTTTCAGTAGCTTCTTCTCCATCAATCAAACCAAATTGAACGCGGACTTGATGGTCAATCTCATCAAAGACTTCTGGGTTATCTGCCAAGTATTTCTTAGCATTTTCAGAACCTTGTCCGATTTTTTCATCCTTGTAAGAATACCAAGCTCCTGCTTTTTTGATGATATCCAAATCGCTTGCGATTTTCAAGAGTTCACCAGTCTTAGAAATCCCTTCTCCGTACATGATTTCAACGAAGGCTTCCTTAAATGGTGGAGCCACCTTGTTTTTCACGACCTTGATCTTAGTTTCTTTACCGACATTGGTGTCTTTTTGGTCACCAGTTCCTTTGATTTGTGTGCTTCCACGAACATCCAAACGGACTGATGCGTAGAATTTCAGAGCACGTCCACCAGGAGTTGTTTCTGGATTTCCAAACATCACCCCAACTTTTTCACGTAATTGGTTGATAAAGATAGCAATTGTTTTGGTTTTATTGATAGAAGCACCTAGCTTACGCATAGCCTGGCTCATCATACGAGCCTGCAAACCAACGTGGCTATCTCCGATATCTCCATCAATTTCCGCACGAGGTACAAGGGCAGCAACTGAGTCGACCACGACAAGATCTACAGCACCTGAGTCAATCAATTTTCCTGCAATCTCAAGACCTTGCTCTCCTGAGTCTGGTTGAGACAAGAGCAACTCATCAATGTTGACACCAAGGGCCGCAGCATAAGCTGGATCAAGGGCATGTTCCGCATCGATAAAGGCAGCGATACCACCTTCTTTTTGTGCTTGCGCAACTGCATGAAGGGCAACCGTTGTCTTACCAGATGACTCTGGCCCATAGATTTCAATGATACGTCCCTTAGGATAACCACCTGAACCAAGGGCAATGTCAAGAGCCAAAGAACCTGAGCTCATCACTTGCACCTTTTGCTCGGCACGTTCACCCAAACGCATGATTGATCCTTTACCAAAGTCTTTCTCAATCAATTTAAGAGCGTCATTCAAGGCTTTTTCACGTTCAGCCCCAAATTTTTTTGAAATTTCATCTAATTTTTTTGGTTTTTTCGCCATTCTATTCTCCTACATTCTAATGGTCCTCAGACCTATCTACTATTATATCAAAAGTTAGTCACTTAATAAAGCCTTGCGAACTAGGTTAAAGGCATGCATAACAGCAATGTAACGTACATCTGCTCGACTTCTGCCTCCAATATTAACCTTGATGACCTCAGTTCCATGCTCCTGTGCCAAGCCTATGAAGACTGTCCCAGCTGGGTGCCCTTCTAGGCTATCTGGTCCTGCCACTCCAGTCAAACTAAGGCCAAAATCAGACTGGGTCTTGATTCGTGCCTGCTCAGCCATCTTCTGAGCTGTAAATGCAGACACCACACCCTGTTCTTCCAAATCCTTGACAGGAATATCCAACATCTTTGATTTTTCCTCCAAGCTATAGGTTACGAAACCACCCTTAAATATACTTGAAGCACCCGAAAAATCCGCTACCCTAGCTTGGAAAAGCCCTGCCGTCAAACTCTCTGCAGCCGTGATAGTTTTCCCCTGTTTTTTTAGCTTTTCTACCACAATGCTGGCCAAGCTAGCCTCCTCTCCATAACCATAACAAAGGTCTCGTAAAGAAAGGCCTTCAAAGGTCTGGCGGTCCAAGATTTGATTTTCCAAGATATCCAGCACTTGATTCGCCTCTTCTTGTCTGCTAGCTTTTGTTGATAGACGCAGAGTGACTTCTCCTGTCTTAGCATAAGGGGCCAAGGTCGGATCTGTTTGATTATCAATCAAATCAGCCAAAATCGTCACCAGCTGGCTCTCGCCAATTCCAAAGAAACGAAGAACTCGGGAATACAGCTTGCTCCCTGTCATCAACTTGGGTAGAAGTTGATTTAAGACCATGGGTTTCAATTCACTTGGTGGACCTGGAAGAACGACGTAGGTCACTCCTTCGGCCTCTAACATCCCCCCCACAGCCAATCCTGTTTCGTTTGGCAGTGGAGTCGCTCCTTCTACAAGTTGAGCTTGTCTTTCGTTATTCGGTGTTCGGGTATAGTCTGGTCTCTGGGCAAAAAAGATATCCAACTTCTCCTGAGCCTGAGGATCGAAGACTAATTCTTTCCCTAAAAATTTAGCCAGAGTTTGTTTGGTCAAATCGTCCTCAGTTGGCCCTAAACCACCTGTCAAAATCACCAGACTGCTACGTTGACTGGCAATCTCAAGCAAAGACAAGAGACGAGCTTCATTGTCTCCTACAACCGTCTGAAAATATACATCTACCCCAATCTCTGCTAGTTTTTCCGACAAAAACTGAGCATTGGTATTGACAATCTGTCCTGTCAAAATCTCTGTTCCAACAGCAATGATTTCTGCTTTCATGTTTCCTCCTACCTATCTATTCGTATTTTTTTGAAAAAATCGCAGGAAATTTCCCACGATTAATTTTTTATTTGTATTAAAAAACGAACTATTCTACTTCATTTGTTACAAAGACACCTTGTTGTTGATTCTCCCCATCACCAACAGGCACCCGTCCAAACAAATCTTCAAATAAGACAACATTTGTTTCCAGCTGAGTGACTTCTTCTTGTCCCAAAGAACGTCGCAATATATTCTGCATTTCCAACATATGCTCTCTCGAAACAATCTGGTAAGAAATACCTTGCAACATCTCTCCTTCGCCCTTCAATTGTTGAGATTCAATGGTTTTAAATGAATCTTTATAGCCCAACAAGCTAGGAATACTTTTCGCAGATAAATCAATATTAGTCTGCATATTCGTACTTAAGGCTTTTAAGATAGACTGATAGTGACTAACGCTATTCAAACTAAGAACTTTTTCAACAACCTTTTGAATGACTTCACGCTGACGCTTCTGACGTCCGTAGTCTCCTTCTGGGTCTTGATAACGCATGCGGGAATAAACAAGCGCTTCTTCTCCATTTATTGTCTGTTCTCCAACACCGATAGAAATGGTATTAAATTCCTCTTGATCACTAATAGAAATTGGGAAGCCTAGCGTGTTGTTGACGGTTATACCACCCACTGCATCGACTAATTGTTGCAATCCTTGCATATTAACCATAATGTAGCGATCGATATGGATATTCATCATCTTTTGAATGGTTGAAATAGCTAACTCTGCACCACCACCAGCATAGGCAGCGTTTAACTTCGCTTCCTCAATCTGGCCATCTTTATGCTGAATTTTAGTCAGGATGTCACGTTCCAAACTCAACATCATGGTTTTCTTAGTATGTGGATTCACCGTCAAGAGAATCATGGAATCACTATTTCCAGCCCATTGATCTGTACGCTCTACATTCCCAGTATCAACCCCCATCAAAAGAATCGTTAATGGTTCAGTCGCCTCAATAACATTGGTTTCTTCTCCAATTTTTTTATAGGTTTTTGATAAGGTTTGTGTACCTTGCTGATAAATAGTATAAGCAAAAACACCCACACCCAAAACCGTCACAGCTAGAAAAGCTAGCACCATTCCAATAATTTTTTTAACCATATTTCTATTAATCTATCAGCCTACCCATCAGGTAAACATCGATAAATTCCCCTTCTTCTATGTACGCACCGCGCTCTTGTCTACCTTCAATTACAAAGCCATGTTTTTGATATAGATAAACTGCAGCCTGATTACGAGTTTGGACAGTAAGTTGAAGTCGACGAAGAATGCCACTAGCCTGTGCCCATTCTATGACTTCTTCAAGTAACAAACTCCCCAGTCCATTATTCCAATACTTCTTACCAATCACAATAAAGAGATCTCCAATATGACGAACTCTCTTGCGTTGATCAGCTGTGATATTTACAAGACCAGCAATTTCATCATTCAGCAAGGCCAGTAAAGTGATTTGATTTTCCGAGTGAGCCTGTTTATCCAAAAACAACTCCATCTCAGTATCTGTCATCAAAATGCCATTCCTGTCCAGACTGGTAAAATCTGTTTCTACACTGACACGATTTAAAAATGTCACTAATTCAGCCGCATCACTAGGTTCTGCTTCTCTAATGAGCAATTCATACTCCATGTTGAAGCTCCTCTAAGAGTTTTTCTGCACGCAAACCCTTGGCTTTGAAGTTTAATCTGCGACCGTCTTCTTCTTTTAGAATTTCCAATTCTAAATAATTATCTGGCAAGGCATCACCTAAAAGATGTCCCCACTCGATGACAGTTACCCCACCACCAAAGAGAAACTCATCCAAATCAATAGAATCCGCATCTCCCTCAATACGGTAAACATCTAGGTGGTAAAGCGGAAGACGACCTTCATACTCTCTTACGATAGTGTAGGTTGGACTCTTAATCATCTGAGTAATCTGTAACCCTTTAGCAAGACCTTTTGTAAAGGTCGTTTTGCCTGCTCCAAGTTCACCAGTTAGAATTAAGACGTCATTTTTTTCTAATAAATAGCCCAAACGTTTCCCTAAGGACTGTAACTCTTCTTCGTTTTTAGTGTACATGTTTCTATTATACCAAAAAGTTGTCCTTTGTCGAGATATTATCTGTGAATTCCATATTATAAATTGTAAAACTAGAACTATCTCTTTTTTTATTCTTAAAATAGAAACAGCAAGAAGACAACTAACAAGATATCTCTCATCAAATGACTGTAAAATGAAACTTCCCAGCGAATGACTTTTGGCACCAATAGTCCTAGAAATAGCATTCCCAAGGTAATATAAAAGGTCATGGATAATAGCATCCAAGGATTTCTGAGAAAGATTAGAATAGCTAGTCCACTAATAAAACACATTTCCTTCTTTCCCAAAATCTTTTTCAATCCATTTACATACTTCTGAATTGGTAGAAAAACTAACAAATCAATACCAAATAAGAAAAAGAAACTCGGAAGAAAGGCTTCCACAAATCCTTCTACGGATGTATTTCCTACAAGGATATGTTCTATGACAATTAAAGCTAAACCCAAAATGTTTACTAAGAGTAACAAAGTATACAAGAGTTGTTTCTTATCTGCTCTAAAAACTGAATAAGATTGATTTCGCTGTCCACTATAGTAGTTTAGCCCTGCACCAATACTGGCAAGGAGCAACATGCCAACTAAATAATAGAAGCAGTTTTGATTTAACATCAAGGCCCAAGTCGATAAACTTAAACAAGAACAGCTACTAAGACCAAAAAACGTCAGCAATAACAAAACACGAATTTGCTTTTTCATTTTTTCCATCATTCTTCCTCCCTACTTGCTCTTATTATAGGCTAGAAATTCTTACCATTGCTAAAATATTTCTCAACTGTCAGTTTTCTACTCTAAAATGCAAAAAAGTTTGATGCAAGTATCCCTTACATCAAACTTTTATTATTTCTCTTAAAACCAAAGAGCAATTTCTCGCTTAGCTGACTCTTCTGAATCTGAACCATGTACAACATTTTGGATAACCTCATTTTCTCCAGCAGCTTTTGCAAAATCACCTCGAATCGTTCCTGGTAAAGCTTCTTCTGGACGAGTTGCTCCCATCATAGTCCGCCAAGTTTCGATTACTTTGGGACCAGAAATGATGCCCACAAGAACTGGTCCTGAAGTCATGAATTCACGAATCGGTGGGTAAAAACTCTGACCAACCAAGTCCTGATAGTGCTGGTCAACCAACTCTTCTGAAACCTTTGAACGCAACTCTAATTTTTCGATTGTAAATCCACGTTGTTCGATGCGTTTCAACACTTCACCTACTAGTCCTCTTTTTACACCATCTGGTTTAATGATAAAAAATGTTTGTTCCATACCCGTCTCCTTTGTCAGCTTCTTTCTTTTATTTTACCACATTTCATGGAAAAATGGAGAAAGTTTTCAGAAAAGAGAAAGAGAACCCGAAGGCTCTCTCATCTGCTTTTATTCTACTGTTTCTTCCACAGTTTCAACGGCAGTATCCACAACTACTTCTGTTGTTTCTTCATTTCCTTCTTCCTCTACTGGAGGATTAAGGTATTCTTCTTCGTTGATAGCATGTGGTTCAAGGTTACGGTAACGGGCCATACCAGTACCTGCTGGGATGATCTTACCGATGATAACATTTTCTTTAAGTCCAAGAAGATGGTCTTTCTTACCACGGATAGCCGCGTCAGTAAGGACACGAGTTGTTTCCTGGAAGGAAGCCGCTGACAAGAAACTATTTGTTTCAAGTGAGGCTTTGGTAATTCCCATAAGAACTGGGCGACCTGTCGCTGGAACTCCACCTGCGATAAGGACATCTTTGTTAGCATCTGTAAAGTCATTGATATCCATAAGGGTACCCATGAGAAGATCTGTGTCACCTGGATCCATGACACGGACTTTACGGATCATTTGACGAACCATTACCTCGATGTGTTTGTCACCGATTTCTACCCCTTGGCTACGGTAAACTTTTTGTACTTCACCAAGAAGGTAAGTTTCAACTGACAAGACATCACGAACTGCAAGGAGACGTTTTGGTTGGATAGAACCTTCTGTAAGAGCAGCACCACGCGCTACTTGGTCTCCAACTTCGACACGCATACGAGCTGTAAATGGAACGACGTACTCACCTTCACCAGTTTCGCCCTTAACAAAGACTTTCTTGGTACGAGTTGATGCATCTTCTTCGATAGCGGTAACTTGTCCTTTAACCTCTGTAATAACCGCTTCCCCTTTAGGGTTGCGGGCTTCAAAGATTTCTTGGACACGAGGAAGACCCTGAGTGATATCGGTATTTGAGGCAACCCCACCCGTGTGGAAGGTACGCATTGTAAGCTGTGTACCAGGTTCCCCGATAGATTGGGCAGCGATTGTACCAACTGCTTCACCAACTTCAACCGCATCACCAGTCGCCAAGTTGATACCGTAACAGTGACGGCAGACACCGTGACGAGTGTTACATGTAAACACGGAACGGATAGTCACTTCTTCCACACCAGCATTGACAATTTCACGCGCCTTGTCTTCTGTAATCAACTCATTTGGACCGATAATCACTGCACCAGTTTCTGGATGTTTAACAGTTTTCTTAGTGTAACGACCGTTGAGACGTTCTTCTAGAGACTCAATCATCTCTTTTCCTTCTGCGATAGAGCGGATCAAGAGACCACGGTCAGTTCCACAATCGTCCTCACGGATGATAACGTCTTGGGCAACGTCAACCAAACGACGAGTCAAGTAACCTGAGTCGGCTGTCTTAAGGGCCGTATCGGTCATACCTTTACGAGCACCGTGAGTGGAGAAGAACATTTCGAGTACTGACAAACCTTCGCGGAAGTTTGAAAGGATTGGCAATTCCATGATACGTCCGTTCGGAGCCGCCATCAGACCACGCATACCGGCAAGCTGTGAGAAGTTTGAGATGTTACCACGGGCTCCAGAATCCATCATCATAACGATTGGATTCTTAGGATCTTGGTTGGCAATCAAACGTTTCTCAAGTTTTTCACGGGCAGCACGCCATTCAGCTGTAACGGCATTGTATCGCTCGTCGTCTGTGATCATACCACGACGGAATTGTTTTGTGATTTGTTCTACACGTTTGTGTGATTCTTCAATGATTTCAGCCTTGTCATCAACGACTGGGATATCGGCAATACCCACTGTCAATCCTGCAAGAGTTGAGTGGTGGTAACCGAGGTTCTTCATACGGTCAAGTAGGGCAGAAGTTTCTGTCGTACGGAAACGTTTGAAGATTTCAGCGATGATATTTCCAAGGTTTTTCTTCTTGAATGGAGGGTTGAGTTCAAGTTTACTAATTGCTTCCTTGATATCTCCACCAAGTGGCAAGAAGTATTTAGCTGGAACGCCTTCTGTCAAGTTGGCGTTGTTTGGTTCTTGCAAGTATGGTAGACCCTCTGGCATGATGTCGTTGAAGAGGATTTTACCAACTGTTGTAAGCAAGACCTTATGTTTTTGCTCTTCTGTCCATGGTTTGTTGAGGCTGTCTGTTGCGATACCAACACGTGAGTGGAGGTGAACATAGCCATTACGGTAAGCCATAACCGCTTCGTCACGGTCCTTGAAGACCATTCCTTCACCTTCACGACCAGCTTCTTCCATGGTCAAGTAGTAGTTACCCAAAACCATATCCTGAGATGGAGTAACAACTGGTTTACCATCTTTCGGGTTCAAGATATGCTCAGCAGCGAGCATCAAGATACGAGCTTCTGCTTGGGCTTCTTCTGAAAGCGGTACGTGGATGGCCATTTGGTCTCCGTCAAAGTCGGCATTGTAGGCTTCACAGACAAGTGGGTGCAAGCGAAGGGCCTTACCATCAATCAAGACTGGCTCGAAGGCTTGGATACCCAAACGGTGAAGGGTCGGTGCGCGGTTAAGAAGTACTGGGTGTTCTTTGATTACTTCTTCGAGGATATCCCAGATACGCTCATCTCCGCGTTCCACCAAGCGTTTAGCTGCTTTGACGTTTTGCACGATATCACGGGCAACGATTTCACGCATCACAAATGGTTTAAAGAGCTCGATTGCCATTTCACGTGGCACACCACATTGGTACATCTTAAGAGTTGGACCAACGGCGATAACGGAACGTCCTGAGAAGTCAACACGTTTACCGAGCAAGTTTTGACGGAAGCGTCCTTGTTTACCTTTAAGCATGTGGCTCAATGATTTGAGTGGACGGCTACCTGGTCCTGTGATTGGACGACCACGACGACCATTGTCAATCAAAGCGTCAACCGCTTCTTGAAGCATACGCTTCTCATTTTGAACGATGATACCTGGTGCATTCAACTCAAGCAAACGAGCCAAACGGTTGTTACGGTTGATAACACGGCGGTACAGGTCATTCAAGTCAGATGAGGCAAAACGGCCACCATCCAACTGCAACATTGGACGAAGATCTGGTGGAATAACCGGAAGGATGTTGAGAATCATCCATTCAGGTTTGTTTCCAGATTTGTAAAAGGCATCCAAAACATCCAAACGACGGATGGCTTTGACACGCTTTTGTCCAGTAGCTGTTTTCAACTCTTCTTTGAGTTCAGCAATTTCTTTTTCAAGATCTACTTGTTTCAAAAGGTCTTGGATAGCTTCGGCACCCATCTTGGCAACGAACGATCCATAACCATACTCACGCAAGCGCTCACGGTATTCGCGCTCTGTCATGATAGACTTGTGCTCAAGTGGTGTATCCTTGGGATCAATCACCACATAAGCTGCAAAGTAGATAACTTCCTCGAGGGCACGAGGGCTCATATCAAGGGTCAAGCCCATACGGCTTGGAATCCCCTTGAAGTACCAGATGTGAGATACAGGAGCTTTCAACTCGATGTGCCCCATACGCTCACGACGAACTTTTGTACGCGTTACTTCAACCCCACAACGGTCACAAACAATTCCTCTGTAACGAATGCGTTTGTACTTACCACAAGCACATTCCCAGTCTTTTGTAGGTCCAAAGATAACTTCATCAAAGAGACCTTCACGTTCTGGTTTCAAGGTACGGTAATTGATTGTTTCAGGTTTTTTGACTTCTCCATAAGACCATGAACGGACTTTGCTTGGAGAAGCTAGGGTGATTTGCATACTTTTAAAACGATTTACATCAACCACTATTTCTTCCCTTTCTATTCTAAGTGAACTGCTTATTCTTGTTCAGCAGCTTCTTCTGTTGCTTCCGCTTTTGTTGCTTTCTCAGCTTCTTCAGCTTCAAAGGCTGCTTTAGCCTCTTGGGCTGCTTTTTCGCGGGCTTTTTCAAGGTCATCTACGTGGATGACATCTTCGTCCATTCCTTCATCCAAGTCGCGAAGTTCCACTTCTTGGTCATCTTCGTCTAGGACACGCATGTCAAGACCAAGAGATTGCAATTCTTTGACAAGAACTCGGAAGGATTCTGGAACACCTGGTTTTGGAATTGGTTTTCCTTTTGTAATGGCTTCATAGGCTTTCAAACGTCCGTTGATATCGTCAGACTTGTAAGTCAAGATTTCTTGTAGAACATTTGACGCACCGTAGGCTTCAAGAGCCCAAGCCTCCATCTCACCGAAACGTTGTCCACCAAACTGAGCTTTACCTCCGAGTGGTTGTTGGGTAACGGTTGAGTAAGGTCCGACTGAACGAGCGTGCAATTTATCGTCAACCATGTGGTGGAGTTTGATCATGTACATGACACCAACTGACACACGGTTATCAAACGGTTCACCAGTACGTCCATCGTAAAGGATTGTTTTGGCATCGCTATCCATACCTGCTTCTTTGACAGTTGACCAAAGGTCTTCAGAACTTGCTCCGTCAAAGACTGGTGTTGCGATGTGAATACCAAGAGTACGTGCAGCCATACCAAGGTGGAGCTCCATAACCTGACCGATATTCATACGTGATGGCACCCCTAGAGGGTTCAACATGATGTCGACTGGAGTTCCGTCTGGAAGGTAAGGCATGTCTTCTACAGGAACGATACGAGAGACAACCCCTTTGTTTCCGTGACGTCCGGCCATCTTATCTCCGACCTTGATCTTACGTTTTTGAGCGATATAGACGCGAACCAGCATGTTAACACCTGATTGCAACTCGTCTCCATTTGCACGTGTAAAGATCTTAACATCACGAACGACACCATCGGCACCGTGTGGTACACGAAGAGAAGTGTCACGCACTTCACGAGACTTGTCCCCGAAGATAGCGTGCAAGAGACGTTCTTCAGCTGAAAGGTCTTTCTCACCCTTAGGTGTTACTTTACCTACAAGGATATCGCCTTCTTTAACCTCAGCACCGATACGGATAATACCCATTTCGTCAAGATCTTTAAGGGCATCTTCCCCAACGTTTGGAATTTCACGAGTAATTTCTTCAGGCCCAAGCTTTGTATCGCGCGTTTCTGATTCGTATTCTTCAAGGTGAACAGATGTGTAGACATCGTCTTTCACCAAGCGTTCGCTCATGATAACCGCATCCTCGAAGTTGTAACCTTCCCAAGTCATGTAGGCAACGATTGGGTTTTGTCCAAGTGCCATTTCTCCATTTTCCATAGAAGGTCCGTCAGCGATGAAATCACCTTTTTCAACGACATCGCCAACTTTTACGAGAGTACGTTGGTTGTATGCCGTACCTGAGTTTGAACGACGGAATTTTTGGATGTGGTAAACGTCCAATGAACCATCTTCACGACGAACTTCTACCTTGTCAGCATCTGCATAAGTAACTTTACCATCATACTGAGCAATCACAGCCGCTCCAGAGTCGTGGGCTGCCTGATATTCCATACCAGTACCAACGTAAGGTGCTTTTGGATTAATCAATGGCACAGCCTGACGTTGCATGTTGGCTCCCATGAGGGCACGGTTAGAGTCATCGTTTTCCAAGAAAGGAATACATGCTGTCGCAACGGCAACTACCTGTTTTGGTGATACGTCCATATAGTCAACAACATTAGCTGGATACTCTTGGTTGACCCCTTGGTGACGTCCCATGACCACTTTCTCAGCAAATGTTCCATCTTCATTCAGACGAGAATTAGCCTGTGCTACAGTAAATTCATCTTCTTCATCGGCTGTCAACCAAACGATTTCGTTCGTGACAACACCTGTTTCACGGTCAACCTTACGGTATGGTGTTTGAACAAAACCATACTTGTTCAAATGTCCGTAAGATGACAAGTTATTGATCAAACCGATGTTAGGTCCTTCAGGTGTCTCGATTGGACACATACGACCGTAGTGAGTGTAGTGCACGTCACGTACTTCATATCCAGCACGGTCACGTGTCAAACCACCAGGTCCTAAGGCTGACAAACGGCGTTTGTGAGACAACTCAGAAAGTGGGTTGTGTTGGTCCATGAACTGTGACAACTGTGATGAACCAAAGAATTCTTTAACCGCAGCTGTTACAGGACGGATATTGATAATTTGTTGTGGTGTCAAGACTTCGTTATCTTGAACAGACATACGTTCACGGACATTACGTTCCATACGAGAAAGTCCAAGACGTACTTGGTTAGCAAGCAATTCACCAACCGCACGGATACGACGGTTCCCAAGGTGGTCGATGTCATCTACACGGCCAAGTCCTTCAGCCAAGTTGAGGAAGTAGCTCATCTCGGCAAGAATATCTGCAGGAGTGACGATACGAACCTTGTCATCTGGATTAGCATTACCAATAATAGTTACAACACGGTCTGGATCAGTTGGAGCAACAACCTTGAATTTTTGAAGAACAACTGGCTCAGTCACAACGGCTGCATCATTTGGAATGTAAACAATCTTGTTCAAGTCGCCATCCAAATGGCTTTCAATGCTTTCAATCACGCTACGAGTCATGATTGTTCCAGCTTCTACCAAGATTTCTCCAGTTTCAGGATCTACCAATGGCTCTGCAATGGTTTGGTTGAGCAAACGTGTTTTAACATTGAGTTTTTTATTGATTTTGTAACGACCAACAGCTGCCAAGTCATAACGACGTGGATCAAAGAAACGAGCCACAAGCAAGCTACGTGAACTTTCAGCAGTCTTAGGCTCACCTGGACGAAGACGTTCGTAAATTTCTTTCAAAGCTTCGTCTGTACGAGAGTCCATTGGGTTCTTGTGGATATCTTTTTCAACAGTATTGCGAACCAATTCGCTATCACCAAAGATATCAAAGATTTCATCATCACCTGAAAAACCAAGGGCACGCACTAAGGTTGTAAATGGAATTTTACGAGTACGGTCGATACGAGTATAGGCGATATCTTTTGAGTCACTTTCAAGTTCCAACCAAGCTCCACGGTTAGGGATAACAGTTGAACCGTAGCCTACTTTACCGTTTTTATCAACTTTATCGTTAAAGTAAACACCTGGTGAGCGGACCAACTGAGATACGATAATACGTTCACCACCATTGATGATGAAAGTACCCATTTCTGTCATGATTGGGAAATCACCAAAGAAAACTTCTTGAGTTTTAATTTCGCCTGTTTCTTTATTGATCAAGCGGAAGGTTACAAAAATTGGTGCCGAGTAGCTAGCATCGTGGATACGAGCCTCTTCTAGCGTGTATTTTGGTTCCTTGATTTCATATCCAACAAATTCCAACTCCATTGTGTCTGTGAAGTTTGAAATTGGCAATACATCTTCAAACACTTCCTTAAGACCATGGTCTAGGAAATCTTTGAATGAGTCAGTTTGAATTTCAATCAAATTTGGTAAGTCAAGAACTTCTTTGATTCTTGAAAAACTACGACGGGTACGATGTTTCCCGTATTGAACGTCATGTCCTGCCAAGATGATTCTCCTTTGTAAATAAGTTCCAAGCCTTGTCAATCAGGCTTTTCTAATCGTCATATGGTTTTAAAAACCCTTATCACCGTGTCCTCTTGATAAATTTTCAGAATCTTTAAGTATCTGTTACAAACACACAAAATCCTGAAAAAAAGCACAAAAAGAGCAGCTAAATCTGACTTTTTCAGAAGATTTAACTGCTGTGAGCCTTGTCTGGACAATATTTCAGACAAAACCTACGACAAATGATTACTCATATTATACCCTATCTAGCTAGATTTTTCAAGGGGATTGATGAATTTTTGACAAAATCTTTTCCTATAAAAAAGATTGGCTGAATCGTAGCAAAATTTGTTGCGATTTTTCTTTTAGTTTAATTTTAGGAAAACGCTTGCATATTGTTTTACTAAGTGCTATACTGATAAAGAAATTCATTTATAGGAGATTGATTATGAAAAGAACACCATCTCACACTGAGAAAAAAATGGTTTACAGCATCCGCTCCCTCAAAAATGGAACTGGTTCTGTCCTTATTGGAGCAAGCCTTGTTCTGCTTGCCATGGCTACACCAACTATCTCAGCCAACGAAAATACTACAAGCAATAAGGGAACTGATAAAGAAGCTACTACTGTCCTTGCACAACCTCTTACTGATACAGCAGTTAACTCTGGTAAAAACGAAAGTGATATTTCTTCGCCTAAAAATGCAAACGCTTCCCTAAAGAAAACAGAAGAAAAACCTGCAACAGAGGTACCCACTCCTGCTGCAACTCCAGCCGATTCAGCCCCACAAACCGGACAAGATCGTTCAAGTGAACCAACTACTTCTACGAGTCCAGTAACGACTGAAACTAAGGCAGAAGAACCAATAGAAGACAACTACTTCCGTATCCATGTCAAAAAGCTTCCTGAAGAAAACAAGGATGCTCAAGGACTATGGACTTGGGACGATGTTGAAAAACCATCTGAAAACTGGCCTAACGGAGCCTTGTCCTTTAAGGATGCCAAAAAAGATGACTATGGCTACTACCTAGATGTCAAATTAAAGGGAGAACAAGCCAAGAAAATTAGCTTCCTCATCAATAATACAGCTGGGAAAAATCTAACCGGCGATAAATCGATAGAAAAACTGGCACCAAATATGAATGAGGCTTGGTTGGACCAAGAACACAAGGTTTTCTCTTACGAGCCACAACCTGCAGGAACTATTCGCGTCAACTACTACCGTACAGATGGCAACTATGACAAGAAATCTCTCTGGTACTGGGGAGATGTGAAAAATCCAAGTAGTGGTGAATGGCCTAACGGAACAGATTTTACGGCTACAGGCAAATATGGTCGCTATATCGATATTCCACTCAAAGATGCAGCTAAAGACCTTGGATTTTTATTACTAGACAGAAACAAACAAGGAGACGATGTGAAAATCCGTAAAGAAGATTATAAGTTCACAGATTTAAAAAATCATAGCCAAATTTTCCTAAAAGACGATGATGAATCGATTTACACAAATCCATACTATGTCCATGATATCCGTATGACAGGAGCCCAACACGTAGGCACTTCTAGCATTGAGAGTAGTTTTTCAACACTTGTCGGTGCTAAAAAAGAGGATATCCTCAAACACTCCAACATCACTAATCACCTAGGAAATAAAGTAGCTATCACCGATGTTGCAATCGATGAAGCTGGTAAGAAAGTGACCTACAGTGGAGATTTCTCGGACACAAAACATCCTTATACCGTGAGCTACAACGCTGACCAATTCACTACCAAAACAAGCTGGCGTCTGAAAGATGAGACTTACAGTTATGATGGCAAACTTGGAGCTGACCTAAAAGAAGAAGGAAAACAAGTTGATTTAACCCTTTGGTCACCAAGTGCTGACAAGGTTTCTGTCGTTGTCTACGACAAGAATAACCCTGAAAAAGTGGTTGGAACTGTCGCTCTTGAAAAAGGGGAAAGAGGAACTTGGAAACAAACTCTAGATAGCACAAACAAACTCGGAATCACAGATTTCACTGGATACTATTATCAATACCAAATCGAACGTCAAGGTAAAACTGTTCTTGCACTCGATCCTTACGCTAAGTCCCTCGCTGCTTGGAATAGTGACGATGCTAAGATTGACGATGCCCATAAAGTGGCTAAAGCCGCCTTTGTAGATCCAGCCAAACTCGGACCTCAAGACTTGACTTATGGTAAGATTCACAATTTCAAGACTCGTGAAGATGCCGTTATCTACGAAGCTCATGTGCGTGACTTTACTTCAGATCCTGCCATTGCAAAAGACTTAACCAAACCATTTGGTACCTTTGAAGCATTTATTGAAAAACTAGACTATCTCAAAGACTTGGGTGTAACCCACATCCAGCTCCTTCCAGTCTTGTCTTACTACTTTGTCAATGAATTGAAAAACCATGAACGCTTGTCTGACTATGCTTCAAGCAACAGCAACTATAACTGGGGATATGATCCTCAAAACTACTTCTCCTTGACTGGTATGTATTCAAGCGATCCTAAAAATCCAGAAAAACGAATCGCAGAATTTAAAAACCTCATCAACGAGATCCACAAACGTGGTATGGGAGCTATCCTAGATGTAGTGTATAACCATACAGCCAAGGTCGATATCTTTGAAGATTTAGAGCCAAACTACTACCACTTTATGGATGCTGATGGGACACCTCGCACTAGCTTTGGTGGTGGACGCTTGGGGACAACCCACCATATGACCAAACGACTCCTAGTTGACTCTATCAAATATCTAGTTGATACCTACAAAGTGGATGGATTCCGCTTCGATATGATGGGAGACCATGATGCAGCTTCTATTGAAGAAGCGTACAAGGCCGCACGCGCCCTCAATCCACACTTAATCATGCTTGGTGAAGGTTGGAGAACCTATGCCGGTGATGAGAACATGCCTACTAAAGCTGCTGACCAAGATTGGATGAAACATACCGATACAGTCGCTGTCTTTTCAGATGACATTCGTAACAACCTCAAGTCTGGTTATCCAAACGAAGGTCAACCTGCCTTTATCACAGGTGGCAAGCGTGATATCAACACCATCTTCAAAAATATCATTGCTCAACCAACCAACTTTGAAGCTGACAGCCCTGGAGATGTCATCCAATACATCGCAGCCCATGATAACTTGACCCTCTTTGACATCATCGCCCAGTCTATCAAAAAAGACCCAAGCAAGGCTGAGAACTATGCTGAAATCCACCGTCGTTTGCGACTTGGAAACCTCATGGTCTTGACAGCTCAAGGAACTCCGTTTATCCACTCTGGTCAGGAATACGGACGTACTAAACAATTCCGTGACCCAGCCTACAAGACTCCAGTATCGGAGGATAAGGTTCCAAACAAATCTCACTTGTTGCGTGATAAGGACGGCAACCCATTTGACTATCCTTACTTCATCCATGACTCTTACGATTCGAGTGATGCTATTAACAAGTTTGACTGGACTAAGGCTACAGATGGAAAAGCATATCCTGAAAATGTCAAGAGCCGTGACTATATGAAAGGGTTGATTGCTCTTCGTCAATCTACAGATGCCTTCCGACTTAAGAGTCTTAAAGATATCAAAGACCGTGTCCACCTCATCACTGTCCCAGGCCAAAATGGTGTGGCAAAAGAGGACGTAGTAATTGGCTACCAAATCACTGCTCCAAATGGAGACATCTACGCAGTCTTTGTCAATGCGGACGAAAAAGCTCGCGAATTTAATTTGGGAACTGCCTTTGCCCACCTCAGAAATGCTGAAGTTTTAGCAGATGAAAACCAAGCAGGGCCAGTAGGAATTGCCAACCCGAAAGGACTTGAGTGGACTGAAAAAGGCTTGAAATTAAATGCCCTTACAGCTACTGTTCTTCGAGTCTCTCAAGGTGGTGCCATCGTTGCCCCAGCTGTGGAAGAAAAACCAGAATTTGACCTTTCTAGCTTAAAACAAGAACAAGGGCAATATAATATCCAAGACAATATTCCAAACCGAGTAGTCAAACCGGAACAGCAAACTCCAGCTCCACAAACTAAACCTGATTCTGCAAAACCAGATACAAAAGTAGCTGATGCAGAAAATAAACCTATCCAAGCTACAACTGATTCACAAACTTCACAAGAAACACAAGAAACACAAGCATCATCTGTAAAAGAGGTGGTTCAAAACGAATCGGTAGAAAACTCTAGCAAGGATAATACACCTGCAACCCCAGCTAAACAAGCTGAACTTCCAAATACAGGAACCAAAAACGATCACAAACTCCTGTTCGCAGGAATCAGCCTCCTTGCCCTTCTCGGTCTCGGGTTCTTGCTAAAAAACAAAAAAGAGAACTAAACTAGCCCTCCTATAGAACAATCCCCCAAGCCTTAACGCTCGGGGGATTAATTTTTGCCCTGATAATCCTATCTGTCAAATCATATATTCCACACTATAGGTCGCATCCGAGAGTATTCGTGCCAAAAATTGCTTGGTTCTTTCTTCTTTTGGACGACTAAAGAAATCATGGGCATTATTTTCTTCAACAATTTTCCCACCATCCATAAAAATGACATGGTTGGCTACATCTCTGGCAAAACCCATCTCATGAGTCACTACTACCATAGTAACTCCTTCTTTAGCTAACTGTTTTAAAACATCTAAAACATCTCCTACCAACTCTGGATCCAAGGCCGATGTCGGCTCATCTAATAAAATGACCTCTGGTTTCACAGCGATGGCACGCGCAATGCCAATTCGTTGTTGCTGGCCTCCAGAAAGCTGAGAAGGATAATAATCTTTATAAGCTAGTAAACCAACTTTTTCTAAGGCAGCTTCCGCACGTTTGGTTGCTTCTTCCTTAGGAATTTTCCGAGCAATTACCAAGCCCTCTAAAATATTTTCCAAGGCGGTTTTATTTGCAAAGAGATTGTAGTGTTGGAAAACAAAGGCTGTTTTTTTGCGAATTTCTAGAATGTCTTTCTTGCTTAATTTGGCTAAATCATAGGTCGTTCCTGCCAAGGTCAAACGACCACTGTCAGCTTTTTCTAAGTGGTTGAGACAACGGAGAAAGGTCGTTTTCCCCGAACCTGATGGTCCTAAAATAACGACGACATCCCCTTGATTGACCTGGAGATTGACATCCTCCAGGACCTGCCTCTCACCAAATGTTTTTGCGATATGTTCTACTTGTAACATCCTGTCCTCCTATACAAAACGCGCGCTAGATGCTTTCGCTCTCTTTTCTTTTTTCACATAGCCTTTTTCTAATACAGAAAAGCCCCACTGAATCAAACCACAGATCAAAATATACTGCAAAAAGATCACAAAATAAGACTCAAAATACTGGTAACCGTAGGATGCTTCCACACGAGCAATAGCGGTGATATCCTTGATGGTCATCACAAAGACCAAAGAGGTTCCTTTTACAATATTTATGACTAGATTCGCAAGATTAGGCAGGGCTGAACGCAAGGCCTGTGGAAAAAGAATCCTCACATAGGCCTGACTATTACTCAATCCAATCGCTTGTGCAGCTTCTAATTGTCCCTTATCCACAGTCAAAATAGCCGAACGTAAGATTTCTGATAAACTACCCGTTGTCATTAAGCTATAGATAATAAAGGCATAATAGATGGGATTGAGTTTAAAGATATCAACATTACTTCCTATGCTTTTAAGAAATTGATTCAGCAAACTTGGAAACAAACTATAAAAGAAGAGAATCAATAAAATCGGAGGAGTCGCTCGGATAAAAGCTAGATACACGAGAGAGAAAGTTCGAACACCTTTGACTTTATATATTTGTCCCAGAGCTAAAAACAAGGCTGGTCCAAAACTTAAGACCATGGCTACAATCATGATAATCAAGGTGGTCGGTACCCCTTTTAAGGTCTCTAAAAAGGTTTTTGCAATATAGTCTAAATCCATATCCTATCTCCCTTTCGTTTCCAAAGATTTTTCTAACAAGCGACTCAAGAAGGAAACAGCTAAGGCTACACCCCAATAAAGAATGGCAACCGCTGTATAGGTTTCAAGAGAGTAATTCCCCAAATTACGACTGATTAAGAGATTCCCAGCCCCCATGACATCCACAAAACCAATCGTATAGGCTAGGGCAGCGTCCCGCATCAAATTTAGAATAGCGGTCGTCATATTTGGAAGAGCCACTTGAAAAGCCTGAGGAAAAATGATTCTCCAAAATGTCTGACTAGGGGTCAGACCAATACTGACTCCAGCTTCCATCTGACCTTTGGGAATTGCCTGATAAGAAGCCTTAAACACTTCTGCAATGATAGCCGCAAATAGCAAGACCATGGTGAATAAGACGAAGACCGTCTTAGACCAGTTGTTGATATCTAAATTCAACCACCATTTTAAAAATTCAGGTAAACCATAAAAGACAAGGAATAGTAAAACAATAGGAGGAGTACAGCGAAGAGTGAAAATATAACCCTTAGAAAGACCTGCAAAAGTCTTATCTTCTCCCACTTGAGCCCAAGCCAGTAAGCCACCGAAAAGGGAACCAAGGATTGTAGTAAAAAAGAGAATGGACAAGGTCATCGGAAGAGCCTGCCATAAGGTTGGTAAAAATTGGAACACTCTTGAAAAATCATATGAAACCATATAAACCTCTTTCTAATACTCAATGAAAATCAAAAAGCAAACTAGCCACAGGTTGCTCAAAACAGTGTTTTGAGGTTGTGGATAGAACTGACGAAGTCAGTAACCATACCTACGGCAAGGCGTCGTTGACGCGGTTTGAAGAGATTTTCGAAGAGTATAACATTCCTGATTGTTCATCTAATCTTTATCAACGTAGCTAAAGACGTCTTCTTTAAAGTATTTTTGAGAAAGCTTAGCTAAAGTACCGTCTTCTTTTAATTCTTTAATAGCTTTTTCATACTCTTTAGCAAACTTCTCACCCTTTTCATCACGGTGAATCAATGGATAGGTTGGGATTCCTTTATAAGGGAACCAGCTAAGTTTGTCCGCATATTGGTGGTAAGAACCATCCTCTGCTGTCACTGCTTTTTCAAAAGATAACTTGATATCAAAGAAGGCATCATATCGTCCTTCTAAAACCCAAGCATAAGCATCTGCCACCTTGAAGGATTCAGCAGCTGTCAACTCAATTGGTGTATCCTTATGCTTCTCGTTATAACTATTGATGACATTCCACTGGGCATTTTGAGGAGAGATGGGTACTAATTTTCCTTTATTTTTGGCAAAATCATCAATATTCTTATATTTGGCTTCATCTTCTTTTCTAACAGTAAAACCAATAATGCTGGCTCCTACTGGCTCAGATGGAATAATAAATTTCTTAGCCCGTTCATCTGTATACCAAGCACCTTTAGTTCCAATATCGTACTTGCCAGACTCAAGTCCAATCAAGAGATCATCATCACTAGTTCCAGTATACTCAAATTTATAATCTGCTAATTTCTCATCAACCGCCTTTAAAACAGCGACTTCATAACCATCTGATTCCCCTTTTTCGTCAATAAAATCATAAGGGACATAGTTTTGAGTATGGGCAACTTTTAAAGTTGTTACTTGTCCAGATGAAACTGCATCTGCACCTTTAGCAGATGCTCCCGCCAAAGTTCTACCAATAATCGTTGCTCCAAGCACTGCCGCAACCGCAACTCCACCAATAATCCATGTTTTCTTACTCATATTCTTCTCCTTTATTTATCTAATGCCTCTCTCACCCACTGGATACGCTCCACTGCAATATCACTCGGAATGGTACAATCTGCTCCAAGTATGAAGCCCTCTTTTCCTGTTTCTTCTACCAATCGTTTGGTTTCAGCTTGAATTTCTTCCTTACTGCCTCGATAAAGAAGGCCATCTTCACCGTTTTCAAATCCTCCCAGAACAGCACGACCCTTGAAAATCTCACGACCTTCTTTTAGGCTAATTCCTTCTGGACCAACTGCCCAGTTAAAAACATGAGCTGGATAGTCGGCAAAGATATGAATATCGTTTCGAGCTCCTTCATAGCCACAGATATGAAGGATATTTACCCCACCAACCGACTTAGCCGCTTTTAAAACAGTCAGTTCACTCGGCGCAATAATCTCCTGATAGGCTTCAGCAGAAACACGCGCATCCTGAATACTTTGCACACTGAGATAAATACCGTCTGCTCCTGCATCTTTAATAATAGCTTGACTCAAGCTAGCGATATCTTGCGCAATCACATCAAGGACTTTTTTCAATTTCTGAGAATCTTGAACTAAGAAATCTGCAATGAGATCATCTCCACCAGACACTTCTCCAAGTAACCATTTGAGGTAGGTCACAGGCGCAAAAATATTGTAAATAGCAACAATATCTTCCGTAAACTCCTGCTTAATCTTCTTCACTAATTCTACCTGCTCTCTAATCCACGGATGATCTTCACCCAGAGGTTGAATCTCTGCCAACTCTTGGAGTGACTTTCCTTTGGCAATAACTGGATTTGGATAAGCAAAATAGCCATCACTCATCAACTTGATAAAGTCTGGATGTAGGTCACGGATAAAACGTTTGTGACCTTGTATGTTCTTTTCAATAATCACAGGATTGGAAAATCCCTTTAACCATTCCTCTTCTGATGTAAAGTGGTGCCAAAAACCTACAGGTACACGGTCAACCACTTCTCCTCTAAATGCTTTTAAAACCCATTCTCTTTTTTCTGACATCTCTATTCTCCATTTCTTTCTTTTTCAACTAATAAAACACTGGCAATATCATTGGTTTGAATAAAGCGAAGACTTCTCTTCTGAAAATCCTGAATCCCATGACAACTTGGCCCTTCCTTACAAGTAAGTCCCTTTGTAAGACTGATCGCAAGTAAGATGACAAAGCCGAGGGCCGTCCCTACCAATAGCCACTTTTCCCTTTTCATAATGCCCTCCTATTCTAAAATAGCAGCCTGACGAATCCAGTCCAATCGTTCTAATTCAAAGTCATCTGGAACCGTGCAATCCGCTCCAAGAAGGACTCCTCTAGTCCCAGCTTCAGCCAACAAGCGTTTGGTTTCCTCTTGTAGTTTAGCCTTGCTACCTCCATAAAGCAGGCTCTGCTTTCCATTTTCAAAACCACCCAAGACCGCTTTGCCATGAAATAGCTCCTGACCTTGAGGTAAGCTGACTGCTTCATGGTGGGTTGCCCAATTGAAAACTTGGGCTGGATAATCTTTGAAAATAGTCACATTGTTACTGGCACCTTGGAAACCGCAGATATGCAGGATATTGACCCCACCTGCCTGATTAGCAGCTTCTAAAACCTTTATGTTGCTTGGCTCAATATAGGTCTGATACAATTCTGCTGTGATGCGCTCATCCTGAATTTCTTGTGTACTGAGGTAAATCCCATCTGCTCCACAATCCTGAATGATTGCCTTGGTTAGGATTGCGATATCCTCAGCTATTACATCTAAAATCTCCCTGAATAGCTCTGGATTTTCGAGTAATAGATTAGCAACCTCCTTATCACCTCTAGAAGTCTCTGTACGAAACCAACGTTTCAGGTAGGAAATCGGAGAAAAGATATTGTAGAATGAAGCAATGTCCTCAGTGAAGGTTGCTCGAATAGCTTCTACCACTTCTACTTGTTGCTGAATCCAAGGATGGTTTTCACCAATCGACTCAATAGAAGCCAGCTCCTGAATACTTGAAACCAAAGGACTGTAGACATTACTTGGATAAATGAAAAATCCGTCACTCATCATTTTGACAAAATCAGGATGAATTCTTTCAACGTACTTCCGATGTCCCTCTACACTTTTTTGAAAGATACGTGGGTTATTTAAACCTTGCCCTTTTTCCTCCAGTGTTACAAAATGAAACCAAAAGCCTACAGGAACTCGTTCCACCTCTTCTCCTCGGATGGCTTTAAAAACTAGCTCTCTTTTACTTGTCATACTTTTCTCCTTCCATTTGGATTGAAACCATCTTACCACTCCTTTTGACCTTTTCCCAATATATATTGACTATCGACTTGATTGATATTGTTTATATCAATAACGAAAAAATCTCTGGAAAGCTTGATTTTACTAGCTTTTCAGAGATTCTTTTTTGTTTATTGCTTTTTTAAAATAGTTGTTATATAGATTTTTTATCAGCCTGATTAGGATTTTTTATTAAGCCTCTTTCATGGCAAAGTATTCCCGTACTTTGGGTGCCACTTGCATTCCGAATAGTTCAATAGCTCTCAGAACCTGGTCATGGGGCATGGAACCAAGCGGTAGATGGAGCATGAAGCGGTCCAAACCTAAGTCTTCAATCATACGAATCAATTTTTCGGCCACCTGATCTGGATTGCCCACAAACATAGCACCATTTGGCCCAACTTGCTCCAAATATTGCTCATAACGCAATTCCTGCCAGTGCGGACGGTCTTTGGAAATAGCATCCACCACTTGCTTGGTTGGATGGAAATAATCTTTCACCGCCTGCTCGCCATCTTCAGCAATCCAACCCCAAGAATGGGCCCCGACCTTTAGCTCCTGACTGGCATGACCCGCTTCGCTCCCAATCTCACGATAAGCCTGAATCAACTTTTTAAAATAACGCGGATTACCACCAATAATGGCATAGACAATCGGTAGGCCTGCCTGAGCAATCTTCACTGTTGATTCGACATGACCACCTGTCGCTATCCACAAGGGCAATTTGTCCTGAACTGGACGAGGATAAACTTCTTTGCCAGAGATTGTTTGGGTCAAGCGACCTTTCCAGTCTAACTTAGTCCTTTCATTGACTAACTGGAGCAAGTCTAATTTCTCATCAAAAAGGGCTTCGTAGTCTTTCAAATCATATCCAAACAGAGGAAATGATTCCGTGAAAGAACCCCTTCCGGCCATAATCTCCGCACGTCCATTAGACAAAGCATCAATAGTGGCATACTGTTGGAACAAGCGAATCGGATCCATACTTGAGAGAATGCTGACTGCACTGGTCAAACGGATTTTCTTGGTATTGACTGCCCCAGCTGCCAGAACAATCTCTGGAGCAGATATCTCAAAATCCGCTCGATGGTGCTCACTAATCCCATACACATCCAAACCAACCTTGTCAGCCAGCTCAATCTCTGCCACCAACTGACGAATGCGTTCGGCATGACTGTAAGTTTTCCCAGTCCCTTCAAGCTCCGTTGTTTCCCCAAATGTTGAAATTCCCAATTCTACCACAGTGATTCTCCTTGTCTATTCCGGTCCTTCATTTTGAAAAATTATTCTAACTCGAATCTTGAGTACAAACAACCGATTTGCTCACAAGAAAAAGCCTAGATAACTAGACTTTTTAAGCTTATTCTACCGTTACTGACTTAGCAAGGTTACGTGGTTTGTCCACATCAAGCCCACGGTGTAGGGTTGCAAAGTAAGCGACTAATTGCGTTGGCACGACCATTGAAATTGGTGAGAGGTAAGGGTGTACAGTCGTAAGGACAATATCATCTGTCTCTTTAGCAACATTTTCTTCTGCGATAGTGAGGACTTTGGCACCACGAGCTGCCACCTCTTGGATATTTCCACGAGTGTGGTTAGCGAGGACTGGATCTGACAAGAGAGCCAAGACAGGCGTTCCCTCTTCAATCAAGGCAATAGTTCCGTGCTTGAGCTCTCCTGCCGCAAAGCCTTCACACTGGATGTAAGAAATTTCTTTGAGTTTGAGACTTGCTTCCATGGCTACGTAGTAATCTTGACCACGCCCAATATAAAAAGCATTGCGAGTTGTTTCAAGAAGCTCACGAACCTTGGCTTCAATGGTTTCTTTCTCTGAAAGAGTTGATTCGATAGACTGAGCTACGATTGACAACTCATGAACCAAGTCAAAGGCTTGCGCTTTGGCATTGCCATTTGCTTCTCCGACTGCTTTTGCAAGGAAGGCAAGGGCTGCGATTTGCGCTGTATAAGCCTTAGTTGATGCCACGGCAATTTCAGGACCTGCATGAAGAAGCATGGTATTGTTAGCTTCACGTGAAAGAGTTGAACCTGGGACATTTGTCACTGTCAAGCTTGGGATTCCCATTTCATTAGCCTTAACCAAAACCTGACGACTATCCGCTGTTTCACCAGATTGGCTGATAAAGATGAAGAGTGGTTTCTTGCTGAGAAGTGGCATACCGTAGCCCCACTCAGATGAGATTCCAAGTTCAACTGGTGTATCTGTCAATTCTTCCAACATTTTCTTAGAAGCAAATCCTGCGTGGTAAGATGTCCCAGCTGCAAGGATGTAGATACGGTCTGCGTCTTGAACAGCCTGGATGATAGCTGGGTCTACGACAACTTGACCAGCCTCATCTGTGTATGCTTGGATCAACTTACGCATCACTGTTGGTTGCTCATCGATTTCCTTGAGCATGTAGTAAGGGTAAGTTCCCTTACCGATATCTGACAAGTCAAGTTCAGCAGTGTAGCTAGCACGCTCACGACGATTTCCATCATAGTCTTGAACTTCCACACTATCAGCCTTGACGATTACCAACTCTTGGTCATGAATTTCCATGTATTGGTTGGTTTCACGAATCATAGCCATAGCATCTGAGCAGACCATGTTATAACCTTCACCAAGACCAATCAAGAGTGGTGATTTATTCTTAGCCACATAGATGACTTCAGGAGCTTGTGAGTCAACCAAGGCAAAGGCATAAGAACCACGGATGATGTGAAGAGCTTTTTTGAAGGCTTCAAGAACTGACAAGCCATCTTCTTCCGCAAATTTTCCAATCAAGTGAACGGCGATTTCCGTATCTGTTTGCCCCTTGAAGTGGTGCCCAGCAAGGTATTCTTCCTTGATTTCAAGGTAGTTCTCAATCACTCCGTTATGCACCAAGACAAAACGTTCAGTCTCAGAGCGATGTGGGTGAGCATTGTCTTCCGTTGGTTTCCCGTGAGTCGCCCAACGCGTATGTCCGATACCAGTTGTTCCCTCAACACCAGCTGTTTTAGCAGACAATTCTGCAATACGACCAACAGCCTTAACTAGATGGTTTTCAGCACCACCTAGGACAAAAATCCCCGCAGAATCATAGCCACGGTATTCGAGCTTTTCAAGCCCTTGAATCAAAATATCAGTTGCATTTGTGTTTCCAACAACACCAACAATTCCACACATAGTATATACGACACAGGCAAGCTGTGCTTTCTCCTTAAAATTGGTATAGTCTGATTTCTCTTTTATAGAATCAGCAAAAACAGTATATACTTGTTTCTTTCACTTGTCAAGAGTAAAAATTGGTATAGTTCAAATTAAGCTCCTGTAAGCAAAAAACTCTGACCAATTAGGATAATCAGTCAGAGTCTTTTTTAAAATCCATTATTATCACTTAGTTCCTTGAACCAGTGCCCTGATTTCTTCAGACGACGTTCTTGCGTTTCCAAGTCTAATTCGACCAAGCCATAGCGATTTTTATAGCTATTGAGCCATGACCAGCAATCGATAAAGGTCCAGATTAAGTATCCTTTACAGTTGGCTCCATCTTCAATAGCACGGTGAAGTTCGCGAAGATGACCTTTTACAAAGTCAATACGGTAATCATCTTGAATCATTCCATTCTCACGGAATTTTTCTTCCCCTTCAACACCCATACCATTCTCTGTCAACATCCACTCAATATTGCCATAATTTTCCTTGATATTTTGTGCAATATCATAAATCCCTTGCTCATAAATCTCCCACCCACGGTGAGGATTGATTTTACGTCCAGGCATGACATAAGGCTCATAGAAATGCTCTGGCAAAAGCGGGCTATCAGGATGTTTAGCAAAACGTGGAGCCATGACGCGCAAAGGTTGATAGTAGTTGACACCAAGGAAGTCCACCGTATTGTCACGAATAATCTCCAACTCCTCCTCTGTAGCATCAGGCAAGAGACCGTGTTCATGCAAGATTTCTACTAACTCCTGTGGATAAGTCCCCAAAACAGATGGGTCTAAGAAAGATTGGGCCTGAAAGAGGTCCGCAATGCGAGCTGCCTTGACATCAGCAGGATGCTGACTACGTGGATAAGCCGGTGTCAAGTTTAAGACAATCCCAATCTTGGAATCTGGCAAAAGTTCATGACAAGCCTTAACCGCCCGACTGCTAGCCAATTGTGTATGATAAGCTACTTTAACGGCTGCCTCTGCATCCACCTTATGTGGATAATGGGCATCGTAAAAATAGCCAAATTCTACTGGAACGATGGGCTCGTTAAAGGTAATCCATTGGTCTACCAAATCTCCATAAGTCTCAAAACAAAAACGAGCATAGTCTTCATAGGCTGAGACAGTCGCCTTATTTTCCCAACCATCACCCGCTTCTTGAAGGGCAAAAGGTAAATCAAAATGATAAAGATTCACTAAAAGACGAATCCCTTTGGCCTTAATAACCTCAAAAATCTTACGGTAAAAGTCTACACCTTGAGGATTGACTTCCCCACGCCCTTGTGGAAAAATCCGTGACCACTGAATAGAAGTCCGAAAGGCCGTGTGACCAGTTTCTAACAGTAGCTCAATATCCTTTTCCCAGTTTTCATAAAAGGTTGATGTTTTATCTGGACCAATCCCATTATAGTAGCGATTTGGCTCCACTTGGTACCAATAATCCCAAAGATTATCTCCCTTACCGTCACCAGCTACACGTCCTTCTGTTTGTGGTCCAGAAGTAGAGGATCCCCAGACAAAATCCTTTGGAAATCTTAGCATACATTTACCTCTTTATCTAGTCATTTTTCCCATTATACAGAAAAAACAAGGTAAAAACTAGTTACATTTTTTCCTTGTTTTTCTTCTGATTATAGTTTTTATTTCTTGCTGAGAATTTCAAGCGTTTCAAGCAAGTTATCTGCATGAACTTCGATGGTGTCACCAGTCGCTTTAATCTTAACTTCTACGATGCCATCGGCTGCTTTCTTCCCAACAGTGATACGGATTGGCAATCCTATCAAGTCGCTGTCGCTAAATTTAACACCGAGACGTTCATTACGGTCGTCTGTCAAGACTTCGTAACCAGCTCCCATCAAGCTTGCTTCAAGTTTTTCTGTCAAGGCTTGCGCTTCTTCGTCCTTGACATTGACAGTGATCAAGTGAACATCAAATGGCGCCAATTCTTTAGGGAAGTTGATTCCCCAAGCATAACGGTATTCACCTTTTGGCGTTTTATTAACAAAGAGGCGAGCGTGTTGCTCCATCACTGCTGAAAGGAGACGGCTGACACCGATACCATAACATCCCATGATGATTGGCACAGCACGGCCATTTTCATCCAAAACATCTGCTCCCATGCTTGCTGAATAGCGAGTGCCAAGTTTGAAGATGTGACCAATTTCGATACCACGCGCAAAGTTAAGGACACCTTGTCCGTCGGGAGAAATTTCACCCTCACGAACTTCACGGATATCCACATATTCTGCAGTAAAATCACGACCTGGATTCACACCAGTCAAGTGGTAGCCATCTTCGTTAGCACCGACAACTGCATTACGAACATCTTGTACCTTACGATCTGCAATAATTTTAACATTCTCTGGCAAACCAACTGGGCCAAGTGAACCAAATCCCGCCTGAACAATATTTGCAACTTCTTCTTCACTCGCAACGTCAAAGAAATCTGCTCCCAAGTGGTTTTTCAACTTGACTTCGTTGAGTTGATCATTTCCAACTAGAAGGGCTGCAACAAGCTCACCATCTGCCATGTAAAAGAGAGTTTTGATTGTTTGTTCTTCTGGAACATTGAGGAAGGCTGCAACTTCATCAATTGATTTAACATCTGGTGTTGCAACACGAGTCACTTCTTCTTCAGCGACAACACGGTTGCTTGGTTTGTACTCATTTGTTGCCATTTCCAAGTTAGCCGCATAGCTAGACTCACTTGAGTAAGCAATGGTATCTTCACCAGAAACCATCCATTTGAGCAATTCTGCCTTGATTTCTTCTTGCACTTCTGTAGGAATTTCATCAAATGAGGCAACTGACTTGTCCAAGACAACCCAGCGGTCAAGGTCTGTACGAGCAGGTGTAATGGCCATAAATTCTTGGCTGTCCTTACCACCCATGGCTCCACCGTCACCGATGATAGCTTTGAAGTCTAAACCACTACGAGTGAAAATACGCTCATAAGCAGCCTTGTACTCATCGTAAACACTGTCCAAGCTATCATAGTTAGCGTGAAAACTGTAAGCATCCTTCATGATGAACTCACGTGTACGAAGAAGTCCATTACGTGGGCGTTTTTCATCACGATACTTAGGTTGGATTTGGTAAAGGTTGAGTGGCAATTGCTTGTAAGACTTAACAGAATCACGGACAATAGCTGTAAAGGTTTCTTCGTGAGTTGGACCTAGGATAAAGTCTGATTTTTCACGGTTTTTTAGTTTGTAAAGGTCCTCACCATAAGTTTCGTAACGACCTGATTCGCGCCACAATTCTGCACTAAGAAGGGCTGGAGCCAACATCTCAACGGCACCAATCTTGTCGAATTCTTGGCGCATGATATTTTTAGCTTTTTCAATCACACGGTTGGCAAGTGGTAGGTAAGAATAAACACCTGCTGAAACTTGACGAACATAACCAGCTCGCAACATAAGAGCGTGGCTGATAACTTGAGCATCGCTTGGCATTTCGCGAAGCGTTGGGATAGGCATTTTACTTTGTTTCATAATATTCCTCGATTATCTAAAAAAGAGTCGCATAATGTCATTCCAGGTCACAGCAATCATCAAGACAACCATGATAACCACTCCGGCCAAGGTGACATAGGTTTCAATTTCTTGTTTCAATGGTTTGCGGCGAATGGCTTCCAGGATATTGAGCACAATCTTACCACCATCCAATGCTGGAATCGGAATAAGATTAAAAATCCCGATATTGATGGAAATCACTGCCAAGAAGTACAAGACATTCTCAATTCCATTTTTAGCAGCATCACTACTTGCCTTAAAGATAGCAACAGGTCCACCTAGCTTGTTCAAATCCGGTTGGAAAATCAGATTTTTCAGAGCTGATAGAATTCGGAGGGCCGAGTCAGCAGCAGTTGTAAAACCACCTACAAACATAGATAGAAAATCTGACTTAATCCCCGGTTGAACACCTAGAAGGTAACGGCCTTGACTTTCTTCTGGGGTAACAGTGACTTGTTTGTCACTCCCCTTTTCAGAAATAGTCACATCCAAGGTCGGGGCCGTCTTATCTTTGGTTTCTGATTCCACAGCCTGAATCAAACTTTCCCAGTTGCTAACCTCATGTGAACCAATCTTGGTAATCTGTGCCGTTTCTGGTACTCCCACCTTAGCCAAGGCCCCTTGGGGCATGACATGGAACTGGTTGGTATCGACATCTCTGACACCACCCTGCATAAAGATTAAAATCCAAAAAACAACGATACCTAAGATAAAGTTGTTCATAGGACCTGCAAAGTTGGTAATCAGTTTCCCCCAGATAGTCGCATTTTGATATTGAACATCTAAAGGTGCAATCCGAACCTCAGTACCATCTGCTTCCACAACCGTTGCATCGTGATCCACTGCAAATGTTTTTTCTTCTTCCAGAACCAAGCCCTTGATAAAGAGCTTGTCTTCAAAGTCAAACTGGGTCACCTGCATAGGGAGGGCTGTTTGATCTAATTTTTTACCTGAAAGATTGATGCGTTTAACCTTACCATCATCAGTAAGCGTCAAACTGACAGGAGTTCCTGTCTTGATTTCAGTTGTATCATCACCCCAACCGGCCATGCGAACGTAGCCTCCCAGAGGCAAGATGCGAATGGTATATGCAGTTCCATCCTTGCCAATATGAGCAAAGATCTTGGGTCCCATGCCAATGGCAAATTCACGCACTAGAATCCCTGATTTCTTGGCAAAGTAGAAGTGTCCGAACTCGTGCACCACTACAATAATCCCAAAAACCAGAATAAAGGTTAAAATTCCGAGCATAGTATTTCCTCCGTCTTTTGATTAAAAGAGTCCAAACAAGTGCATAATTGGAAATACAAGCAACATACTATCAAAACGATCCAAAACACCACCATGTCCAGGAATAAATTTCCCAGAATCCTTGACACCAAAGTGACGCTTGATCGAACTTTCTAATAAATCACCAAATTGTCCAGCAATGCTAAAGAAAATAGCAAAGACTGACATCTTGTAAATTCCATACGGAAGAGCAACTGTACTGTCAACTATCATAAAGATAATAGTTACTAAAATCGCACCTAAAATACCACCCAAGGCACCCTCAAAGGTTTTATTTGGAGAAACTGTCGGAGCTAACTTTCGTTTACCATAGTTCATCCCAACAAGATAGGCACCACTGTCTGTCGCCCAGACGATACACAAGGCTAATAGTGCCTTATCTAACCCTGCAACGCGAGCATCTAGTAAAGCATTAAATCCAAAGCCTACATAGAAACTCATAGCAAGAGGGAAAACAGCGTCCTCAATCGTATAAGACTTGCTAAAAACAGTCGTTCCTAACATAATTGAAATCAAAACACTATAGGCAACCACATTCCCATCAACTGGCAAAAAAGTCAGGTAATTCTCCAAGGGAATGGTCAAGGCAAAGGTTGCAAAGAGGGTCAATAGGCCCTCCATCGTCATGGTCTCTAGACCTCTCATCTTCAAAAGTTCATGCATGGCTAGCATGGCTATGATTCCAATTGCTATCTGAAGCAAGAGGCCCCCAATCATTAAAATTGGTAGGAAAATAGCCAGGGCAATCCCTGCAAACAAGGTTCTTTTCTGTAAATCCTGTGTCATATTTCCTCCTAAACTCCTCCAAATCGGCGATGACGACGATTGTAGGCAAGAATGGCTTCCTGCAAGGCCGCCTCGTCAAAATCAGGCCACAAGGTATCTGTAAAATAGAGCTCACTGTAGGCTCCCTGCCATGGCAGGAAATTGCTCAAGCGCAATTCTCCACTAGTCCGAATAATCAAGTCTGGGTCTCGTAAGTCCTTAGGCAAATGCTGGGTGAAGAGATAGTTGCCAATCAATTCCTCTGTGATGTCACCTGGGTTGATTTTGGCATCTAAAACATCCTGAGAAATCAACTTAAGAGCCTGTGTAATCTCAGCACGTCCACCATAGTTGAGGGCAAAATTAAGAATCAAACCTGTGTTGTTCTTAGTTAATTCCTCAGCCTTGGTTAAAGCATCAAAAGTCTGCTTAGGCAGGCGGTCCGTTTCCCCAATCATTTGAATCTTAACATTATTCGCATGCAATTCCGGGACATAATTATCATAAAACTCTACTGGCAAGTTCATGATAAACTTGACTTCCTGATCTGGACGGGTCCAGTTTTCTGTAGAAAAAGCATAGACCGTAATAACCTTAACGCCTAGTTTGTTGGCTGCCTTGGTCACAGTTTGCAATGCTTCCATGCCCGCCTTGTGTCCAAAAACTCGCGGTTGCATACGTTTTTTAGCCCAGCGGCCATTGCCATCCATGATGATGCCGATATGAGCAGGAACCTGTGTCGGAACCTCTACTTCCACAGCCTTATCTTTCTTAAAAAATCCAAACATGATCTTATTCCTATTCAAAAATCTATCGTTTCATTATACCATATTTCCCTATTTTCTTCTATCACTAAGCTATTTATACTCTTCGAAAATCAAATTCAAACCACGTCAGCTCTATCTGCAACCTCAAAACAGTGTTTTGAGCAACCTGCAGCTAGCTTCCTAGTTTGCTCTTTGATTTTCATTGAGTATTATTCTCAGGCACCAAGCCCATTTTTCAAAAAAATAAGCCACCTGATTTGGCGACTTTATTTTTATAGGGAGATTATTATGAAAAAGTTTTAGGAGTTTAAGTTAAGGTCTTCTTAACTTATGGACTTAGTATACACTTCCTAGCTTAAAGTTTCCTTAAGTATTTTTAAAAATCAAATTTTTCCATTTCTCCTGCCAATTTTTCTTGGATAATCGTGTTTGATAGAGAGCCATTCGGTCTTCATTCTCTAAAAAATGAGGAGTTGGACGAACTTGAAAATTAAAAATATCCTCCAAACCATAAGGTGCATAGAGTTCAAAATCTGATTCTTCATTCAAGCGTAGTCCAACAGCCGTACACCGTTCTGGATACTTACTCATAGCATCACGGGAACTGGTATAGGGAGCAGTATGAGGGCTGTGCTGGTGCATATAGACTTGATTTTTCAATTCCCACTGGTACTGAGGAAAGTCCTCTCTCAGCTTTTTCTCCAGTAGTAAGGTTTCCTCATAAGAAATATCTGGATTAAAGAAAATCACATCTACATCTGTTTCACAGTCAAAAGGGGATTTATCTGACAAGAGATTCCAGATGAAATTCCTGACAGAACCTGCTGCCAACCAAGAATCTTTCAAACCAAGGTCTCGTATAATCGTCAGAATAGCCATCATATCTGGATTTTTTCTAAAAGCCTCTAGAATTTCTTGCTTATTTTTCATTGTATTCATAACCTAAGTGATTATATGCCTTAGCAGTCGCCACCCGTCCAGACCGTGTCCGCATGATAAAGCCTTTTTGAATCAAGTAGGGCTCATACATGTCTTCAACTGTCTCACGCTCTTCTGCTATGTTAACAGAAAGAGTTCCTAATCCGACAGGGCCACCACCGTACATCTCAATCATGGTGCGAAGGATTTTTTGATCCACATAGTCCAAACCTTCATGGTCAACATCCAGCATAGTCAAAGCCTTATCGGTAATAAGATCATCGATAACCCCATTCCCCATTATCTGGGCAAAATCGCGCACGCGCTTGAGGAGACGATTGGCAATACGAGGAGTTCCTCGACTACGCAAGGCCAACTCAGATGCTGCCTCATGGGTGATTTCCATCTCAAAAATATCTGCCGTCCGCTCAACAATTTCCGTCAAGGCATCATGGGCATAATACTCCATATGCCCCGTAATCCCAAAACGTGCCCGTAGTGGATTTGAGAGCATACCAGCCCGAGTCGTCGCACCAATCAAGGTAAAAGGTGGTAACTCCAAATGAACACTGCGACTGCCTTCACCAGCCCCAATCATGATATCAATGTAGAAGTCTTCCATAGCACTATAAAGCACCTCTTCCACTGACATGGGCAAACGATGGATCTCATCAATAAAAAGGACATCACCAGGCTCTAAGTCATTCAAAATCGCTACCAGGTCTCCGGCCTTTTCAATGACTGGACCCGAAGTCTGCTTGAGATTGACACCTAGTTCGTTGGCAATAACAAAAGCCATGGTCGTTTTTCCCAAACCTGGAGGCCCAAATAAGAGGACATGATCCAGCGCTTCATCCCGCATTTTGGCAGCTTCGATAAAGATTTGGAGCTGGTCCTTGACCTTATCCTGCCCAATATATTCACGTAAGTACTGAGGACGGAGCGTGCGTTCTACTAACTCCTCATCCCCCATTATCTCATTATCTAAAATTCTACTCATGGCTCTATTATATCAAAAAACCAAGCCACAAACAAAAAAGCCACCTGATTGGGTGACTCCTGAGTTTAGCACTTATGTGGTATAATATTATACGGCACTTCAACACCGCCTACGAAAGGAGGTGAATTAGCCCATGATGGATACAATACTTAAAACTATCATCGGACCAATTGTGGTCGGTGTCGTTCTTCGCTTAGTCGATAAATGTCTAAACAAGGACAAATAGTGTCAAAAAGACCCCAAGCTTATTTGGTCGTGAGCTTGGGGTCTTTTCTAGCCTATGATATAGACACAATACTTAATTCCCTTTTATTATCCCACAATTCACACATTTTGTCAAAGGTTTATATCCTCATCCATTCAGCTTCTCCAACTTTAGAATCTGTCCAATAAATTTTTCAAGATTAAGCGAAAGTTATCGGAAAACTATTTTTAGAATAGTCCCCAAAAGCCTGAAATAGAGCAAAAAAACTCCACCTGATTGGGTGGAGTCAAGGGAGATTATTATGAAAAAGAAAAGTTTAGGATTTTATTAAATAAAGTTAGGAGATCTTTATTTAATAACTATATGATACAAGACGAAGCTTAAAACTAGCTTAACTTTTCTCAAATTCTACCATTTTGCCAAAAATTTCTATCAGCATCTATCCACCCCACAAAAAAAGCCACCTGATTGGGTGACTTCATTAGGAGATTATGATGAAAAAAAGTTTTAGGATTTCATTAAATAAAGTTAGGAGGTCTTTATTTAATGGTTATATAATACTAGACCATCCTTAAACTTTGCTTAAGAAAAACAAGTTTTGTTATTTTTCTCTATTCACCCAAGTCATCCCTATACAATTATAGGTGGATAAGATTTCAAAGCCCATAGAACGATAGAATCTCAAGGTTCTTTCTGTCTGTTCTGTCACCAGCTGGACTTGATAGACATCTTTGTAAGCCTCTAAAGCCTCTTTCATTAGGGCACTACCAATCCCTTGACGCTGATAGATAGGTAAAACGATTAAATCTTGAACCAATACTGATGAGAATCCATCTCCAACCAAACGAATCAAGCCCACCACAGTATCATCATCAAGCGCCACATAAATCGCTAATGAATGAGATAAGGCCTGCTCCAGCATCTCTGGTTGATGGGTATAATTTGTCCAACCGACAGCCTGATAGAGATGCAAAACATCCTCTAACTTGACAATTTCTTGCTTTTTAATAGTGATCATGTCAACACCTATTAAAGCTCTCTTAAGCTCTTGTACTGTCGTCCATTTTTATCAAAATTTTCAGGAGCCAACCATGCTTCCAATCGAGCTTTGACTTTGGGCCAGTCCTTATCAATCATAGACAACCAATCCGTATCACGAGTACGCCCCTTATATACGACTGCCTGGCGGAAGGTCCCTTCATAGACAAATCCCAAACGCTCCGCAGCTCGTCTGGATGGCAGATTAAGAGAATCACATTTCCATTCGTAGCGACGATAGTTAAGCTCCTCAAAAACATAGCGCGCCAAGAGATAGTGAGCTTCTGTCCCTATTCGTGTTCCCCTGAGCTCTGGAGAAAAAGTGACCGCTCCCACTTCTATCACTCGGTTATTTTGGTCAATGCGCATGAGAGAAAAAGTTCCCAAAGTCTTACCAGTTTCCTTGTCTACAATCGCATAGTAAAAGCGATCCTTACGAGCCAACATCTGGTTTAAAAGGCTAAGCAGCTCCTCCATATCTGCCACTGGTTCCTGAAAGAGGTAGGTCCACATCTCCCGAGGAGTATCTGGACCATAAACAGCTAATAAATCCTCTACATGCTTTTCCACCGAAAGAGCCTCTACCCTAGCATAACGCCCTTCTAAGAAATCAATAGAAGGCAGTGCACCGGGTGTATAACCTTCCATTGACTCACCAATCATCTGACCATATTCATTTACTGGCATAGCTTTCTCCTTATTTTTATACTGAAAATACTATATCATAAATTACTCTAAATGGAAACTAGCACTCTCCTCTAACTTCATACTAAACACTACACTATTTATCCGTCTTCTTTCTTTTATCCTCCAAGGCTTGATTAATTTGTTGTGTGAGTTTATGAGTCCGCCAGATTTGATACAGCCATATCAATCCATAAATTAACAAGAAAAAGAACCAAAGCAAAGGGCTCCATAAAACTGAACCCCAGCCAAAAAATAGAGAGGTCAATACTAAGACAGTAGCTGTAACTAATAAATGAACTCCTACACGTATACTAAAAGCAAGAAACTCTAGCTTTTCAAGTATTAAAGTCAATACCCCCATAATTCCACCCATTAAAAACAGAGCTAGAATATTTTTTACCATTGGTGTAGGATAGGTAACGCTTGGATAACACTGCGCTAATAACATCATACTCAAATAAAAGAAGGAAGCCGTGCGCATTCCCGATACAAAATAATCAATTAATCGTTTCATGATTTTCTCCTATAAACCTAGATAATTCATTAAGGACTTAACGTATTTCCGACTCACACTAGATTTGATGCCCCGAGTCATTTTAGCCATCATGTTCCCTGAAAAACTATCTGATAACGATTCTAAGTGGTCAATGTTTATAATTGAATGACGTGATATCTGTATAAAGTTACGCCGATTAATCCGATTCTGAAAGTTTATCAATGTTTCCTTCGTTTTATAAATCCCGTCTACCGTATAAATGGTTAATAAATTCTTATCAATATCAGCTAGAATAATATCCTCAATCTTAACCATAACCAGATAATCATCCGCTCGAATAGGAATGGCCACCTGATTGGTCGTTGAAAATTGTTCTAAATACTCCATAACTTCCCTTGCTTGGTCAGTTAACTGAGCTGCCTGAATTACAATATGTGGGTCCTTTTCTGAAAACTCTGTCTTCATTTCAAAACGAATCTTCATTTTCTCTCCAATATACCTTTATTTTCTCTTGCTAAACACTTTAACAAATAAAAGCCAAAGAAGAATAGCGACGAAACTGATAATAACCACTATAAAGTATGTCTCTTCCTTTGTCAATAGTTCTTGCCAGTTGATTTGGATTCCCATTTTTTCTTGAAATTCCTGTAACAGACTGCTATTTCCTGTAAATGCAGTTTCTAAACGCTCTTTCATTAAAATTTGTCGATAGAGAGAAGCAATATAAGTTGCAGGGGTACACTTCATGATAATTTGTGCAAAATCAGGTAATACTCCAATGGGGATATAAGTTCCTACCAAAAATCCAGAAGCAGTCCCCACTATAGTTGCCAGTTTGCCAAGACTATCTACAGATTGAAAACGGTAAATCAAAAGAATATTTACCACACTTGAAAGCAGACTGCTTAACAGCATAATCAAAGTAATTTCCGGTAAATAACTGATAACTGGACTTTCTCTAAAATAAAGGCTCATAACAGCAAACATAAACACCTGCATGACAAAAGAAATGATAATACTGCTGATTAGATAGGACACCTGTAAGCCCCAGCTACCTAAATCTGTCAAGAAAAGATCTTGATCTACTTGATTTTCACGATCCTGTACCATTTGTGTAAGAGCCGTAAAACTGGTTGTAATCCCAGTCACAGCCAAGGTCCCACCCATCAGCCAGTTATTTAAAAGCTTCGTATTTTCAGGGAGTTGGGTCCAAGCATCCGTCAAGTTCTTCTGCAAAAAAATGATATAAAGCAGGAAGGAAATCAATGCCCCCAATAATGAGAAAAATACTCCTGAACGATTACGAAAATATAAGATAAAATTCCGTTTCAATAAAGCTAACATTAGCGAACCTCTCTTCCTGTAAGTGCAATAAAGGCATCATCCATGGTACCTGGGCGAAACTCAAAATAATCAATTTCTTCTCGAACTTTTGCCAAAAATTCAATAGCTTCCAGTGACGTTCTTGGATAAAAAAGATATTCCAACTTATTTTCTTTCTCTACTACCATTCCAGTCCGTAGCAATTTTTCTAAATCGGTTATTTCTTTAAAACGAATTTTTAGGATATTAGATGCATACTGACTTTTAATCTTAGTCGCAGAACCTTGCGCAATCACTTTCCCATGATCAACGATATAGATCTGATCCGCTTCATCCGCTTCATCCAAATAATGAGTCGTTAAGATAATAGTCATCCCTTCATCCTTTTGTAGTCGATACAGAAGATCCCAGATGGATTTGCGAGTCTGAATATCAAGACCTGTCGTTGGTTCATCCAAGAAAAGAATATCTGGTCGCGAAAGAAGAGCACGCGCAATATCAACCCGACGTTTTTGTCCACCTGACAAAGTCCCATATAGTTGTTTCTGGAAAGCAGTCAAGCCCAGTTGATGGATCAAATCATCCACACGACTTGCTGCAATCTCCTTATACTGTTGAGCACGAATCGTGAGATTTTCCCTAACCGTTAACATCTCATCTAGTACACTAGCTTGAAAAACAACTCCGATTTTCGTATTTGGCGCATAGCGAATCTGACCTTGTGTCGGCTTTTTCAAGCCGATTAACATGGAAATAGTGGTTGATTTACCTGCACCATTGGGACCCAAAATAGCATTGAAACTTCCTTTTTCAAACTCTAACTGAATATCATCGACAGCCATATGAGTGCCGTACCGTTTAGTCAAATGTTTAGCTTGTAAAATCATATTTCTTTCCTCCTTTTATCTCACTAGTTTAACAAAAATAATGACAGAAAAATCGACTTTTTAGATAAGTGGTTAAAATAAAAGGTTAAGTGGTGAGATGATGGAAACAGAATTATATTTTTCATTTAAAAATCCTCCAGATTCTACTCTGAAGGATTCCTATCTTATTTGGCTCTATAATATTTGTAGTGGGTAAATCCCCTATAGATATTATGGAGCCGTTTTTATTGTAGAAAAAAAGTCCCATAAGATCTATAATGAAA